>CAIXHE010000113.1 GCA_903919205.1 uncultured Opitutaceae bacterium
CCGTCGTAGCTGAACGGGTCCGAGGACGGGAGGCCCCGGGCGATCGCGAGGCCCACCCCGCGGGCGGCGGACTCGAATCCCGGCGGCTGGGAGTGCGGGTCGAACAGCTGGGCGAAGGACGACCGCAGGTTGAGCCCGAGCTTACGCAGGTGCTGGCCCGCGGGCGTGCTGCCGTGGTGCATGCGCACGAAGCCCGCGGGACCGAAAGGGCCTCCGTAGTCCCTCAGGTTGCGTACGAATCCAGGAAGCCCAAAGACGGCGAACGAGAGCACGACGGTAGCCGTGGTCGCGAGCCAAGCCCTCAGCCTCAAGCGCTCGCGCCATCCCACCCACGCGATCCAGACGAGGGCGCCCGGCGCCAGGTAAAACAGGGTACCCTTGGAGCTGAGCGCCAAGCCCCCTGCGAGGCCCGCGAGGATCGAGGCCTCCCCCCGTCGCGCGGCCGCCCACCACAGGGTGAACGCCGCGACAAGCTGTCCGGCCGCAAACAGGTCCGTGTCGGCAGCCGTGAACTGCAGCGTCACGCTCGCCATCCCGAAGAGCAGCATGACTGAAAGGAGGGAGGCACGTCTGGAGAGCCCCTGGAGCCGGGCGAGGCCGAAAGTGCCGACGCACAGCAGCACGCCACCATGGGTCTGGGCGAGGATCGGCGGCTGGAAGCCCTCCCGAAATCCCGACATGAGCCACGCCATGAAGAGGTCCGGGACCACCGGCATGTAGTTGACACGGGGATCGTTCGCCGGGAGCGAGCCCACGCGTCCGCCCTGAAGCCACTCGGCGATCCTGGGGAGCCGGTAGCTGAGCGCGTCAAACACGCCCGGCCGCGCCCAAGCGGCGATGGCCGTCAGCCACGCGAGGAGCGCGACCAAACAAAGCACCGAAGCTCGCTCCTCGCGCACGGCAGCGCGGCCCTTCCGCAAGAACAGCAGCCATTGGAGTCCGTCGCTGGACAGCTCCCGGCGCCGCACGCCTGCGAGAACGAGCACGGACGCAGCGA
Organism: uncultured Opitutaceae bacterium; assembly: GCA_903919205.1. Classification (GTDB taxonomy): domain Bacteria; phylum Verrucomicrobiota; class Verrucomicrobiia; order Opitutales; family Opitutaceae; genus Palsa-1447. Next base: position 998 of record CAIXHE010000113.1, read on the forward strand.
GACCCGCAGCCATACCCCAGGCCCCCAGGCAGCCCAGACTGCCCGCGGCGAGCGCGCAGGACACCACGACCAGGCCGCCGCTCCACACCCAGCCAAGGGCGGTTTCCCACAGGCTGGACGAACGCGGTGCGAACACGCGCAGGAGCAACCAGCCGGCCGCCGCCGCGACCCCGGCCTCGGCGAGAAGTACCGACCAGGCGAGTCCTGCGCTCACGATGCCCTCCCCGTGCCGAATCCGACGAGGAGCCTGAGCCGCACCGGATGCATCGTTCGCGCGGCGCCGCCCTAGCGGAAGAGAAGCGGGGCGAACGCCACCAGGTTGGCGCGCCACACCGGCCAGTTGTGGATGCCGGGCGTCTCGACCGCCGTGGGCTTGAAGCCCTTCCCCGAGAGCCAGGCGACGAACGACCGGTTGGCTGCGACGAGTCCGTCGGACGTCCCGCATGCGATCCACAGCAGCTTCGGGGGACGGGCGGCGTCCAGGTGCGCCATCACCTCGTCGCTCGCGTCATACATGACGGCGGCGCTGAAGCCGCCCACCCATCCGAAGGCCTCGGGGTGGTTGAGGCCGATCGTGAGGCTCTGGTCGCCCCCCATCGATAGACCCGCGATCGCCCGGTCCTCGCGTCGCGCCGACACCCGGTAGGACACCTCCACCTGCGGGAGGATCTCGGTCATGAGCGCCTTGCCGAAGCGCCGGGAATTTTCCACCAGTTTGCCCTGGGTCACCTGCCCGAAGCCGCCCGCAACGAAGGTGAAGTCGCCGTAGCCGAGCGGCATCACGACGATCATCGGGAGCGCGCGGCCCTGGGCGATCAGGTTGTCGAGGATCAGGTTCGCCTGTCCGTCGTGGGGCCATGCCTCCGCGTTCGAGCTCCAGCCGTGCAGCAGGTAGAGCACCGGGTAGCGCTTCGTTCCCGAGGGGTCGTAGCCCGGGGGCGTGTAGACGTAGTAGTCCTC
>CAIXHE010000114.1 GCA_903919205.1 uncultured Opitutaceae bacterium
CGGCTGGCCCGACCTGCTCCTCACGCTCGACTGGGGCCAGGTGAAGTACTTCCACAACAACGCGGGCAAGGGCTTTGAGGACTGGACGGAGCGCGCGGGGTTCGCCTCCGCGGGAACCGGATGGTGGACGTCGATCGCCTCGGCGGACTTCAACGGAGACGGGCGACCCGACTTTGTCGTGGGCAACGCCGGCCTGAACACCCAGTACCACGCCGACGCCGCCCACCCCGCCCTGCTCTTCTCCGGCGACTTCAAGGGCGACGGCTCGAGCGAGCTCATGGAGGGCTACTATGAGGGCGACAAGCTCTACCCGTGGCGCAGCCGCCGCGATGTCGGCGCGGCGATCCCGGCCGTGCTCAAGCGCTTCCCCACCTTCGACAGCTACGCGCGCGCGACGCTCGGCGAAGTCGTCGGCGAGGACCGCCTCGCCAAGGCGCAGAGGTTCGCGGCCACGGAACTGAGGAGCGGCGTCTTCCTGAGCCAGCCCGACGGCACCTACCGCTTTGAGCCGCTGCCGCGGATCGCCCAGATCTCGCCCCTGCAGGGGCTGGTCGCCGCCGACCTCGACGGCGACGGTCACGCCGACATCTACGCCGTGCAGAATTCCTACGCGCCCATCCCCGCGGTGGGCCGCTACGACGGGGGCCTGAGCCAGCTCCTGCTCGGCGACGGCACGGGGCACTTCAGGGCCGTGGCCCCTGCGGCGAGCGGCCTGGTCGTGCCGGGCGACGCGAAGGCGCTGGCGCTCGTGGACCTCGACCAGGACGGCTGGCCGGATTTCTTCGTCACCCGCAACGACAGCACCGCGCTCGCGTTCCGAAATCGCGGCGTGGCGGGCCACAACCCGCTGCGCATCTCGCTGCGCGGGCCGGCCGGGAACCCGACCTGCGTCGGCGCGCGCATCACGGTCGAGCTCTCCGACGGCTCAAGCCAGACGCAGGAGGTCTTCGCGGGGTCGGGCTACTACAGCCAGTCGACCTCCGCCTGCTTCTTCGGCTACCCCGACGCCCACCCGCCCCGCAAGGTGCGCGTGCGCTGGCCCGGCGGGGCCGTGACCGAGCACGACGTCGCGCCGAGGTCGGCCACGCTGACCCTGTCCGCACCGACGCCCTGATGCGCTCCGCGGGACTCATCGCTGCCCTGCTGTTGGGCGTCCCCGCGTGTCCCGCCGCCCCGGCACCGGCGGGCGGGATCTCCGAACAGCCGCTCGAGCCCCGAGCCCACCCGAGGGGGCGCACGCTCTTCGTGCAGCTGCCCGCCGAGGATACCGGCCTGAAGGCCGACAACCCCTACGACGACCCCCGGATGTGGGGCGACCTCTACGGCGAGTTCGAGGCCGGATCGATCGGCACCGGGGTCGCGATCGGCGACTACGACGGCGACGGGAGGCCGGACATCTTCGTGGTCACGAAGACCCACGGGTGCCGGCTCTTCCGCAACCTGGGCGGCTACCGCTTCCTGGACGTGACCGAGAAGGCCGGCGTCGGAGGGACCGCCGGTGTCTGGAACTCCGGCGCCACGTTCGTCGACGTGAACAACGACGGCCTGCTCGACATCTATGTGTGCCGGTTCAACGCCCCGAACCTCCTCTACATCAACCAGGGCGACGGCACCTTCAAGGAGAGCGCGCACGCCTACGGGCTCGACGTGGTGGACGCGTGCGTGATGGCCGCGTTCTGCGACTACGACCGCGACGGCTGGCTGGACGTCTACATCACGACCAACCTGCTCGACAGTGCGCACCATCCCAACGGGCAGCGGGGCTACCTCTTCCACAACAACCGCAACGGCACCTTCACGGACGTCACCGAGCGGGCAGGCATCGCCGGTGAGGCGCAGAGCCACTCGGCCACGTGGTGGGACTTCGACAACGATGGGTGGCCCGACCTCTACGTGGCCAACGACTACGGGGTGCCGGACAAGCTCTACCGCAACAACCGCGACGGGACGTTCACGGACTCCGTGGACCGCGCGTTGCCGCACACCTCCTTCTACTCGATGGGCTCGGACCTGGGCGACGTGGCCGGCGACGGCCGGCTGGACCTCCTGGTCGCCGACATGGCGGGCACGAGCCACTACAAGGACCAGCACTCGGTCGCGGGGGCTCGCGACCGCGCCGAGGACCCGCCCGAGCGCTCGCCCGGCGCCCCGAAGTACCATCGCAGCGCGCTCTACGTGAACACCGGCACCGACCGCCTTCTTGAGGCCTCGTACCTGGCCGGCATCGCGGCCTCGAACTGGACGTGGTCGGTGCGCCTCGAGGACCTGGACAACGACGGGCGCGTCGACCTGTGCGTGACCAACGGCTTCAACCGCGACCCGGACCCGGATGTGAACGAGCGGGCGATGAAGGCGGAGAGCCCTGCCGAGCGCATCCGCATCCTGCATGACGCGCCGATCCTTCGGGAGGACCACCTGGCGTTCCGCAACCTGGGCGACCTCGAGTTCAGGAACGTGAGCGCCGAGTGGGGCCTCGACCAGAAGGGCGTCAGCTTCGGCGCCGCGTTCGGCGACCTGAGCGGCGACGGCAACCTGGACATGGTCTACACCAACTACGAGTCGGGGCCCACGCTCCTGCGCAACGACGCCGACTCGGGCCACGTGGTGAACGTCTACCTGAGGGGCGTGGCCTCCAACCGCTTCGGCGTGGGCGCTACGGTGAGGATCGAGAGCGCGCTCGGCCCCCAGGTGCGCCAGCTCGTCCTCGCGCGGGGCTACATGTCGAGCAGCGAGCCGATGCTGCACTTCGGGCTGGGGAACGACACCGTCGTTCGACGCATGGTGGTCACCTGGCCAAGCGGCCACGTGCAGTCCTTCACGAACCTCGGGGTCGACCGCCGCTTCACCGTGACGGAACCCTCGGGTCCGGCACCGGCGGCGCCCCTTGCGGCCGCGCCGCCACCCCCGTTCGAGGAGGTGGGTGCGGTGGCGGGTCTCTCGCTCGACTCCCGCGAGGAGGTCGTCGACGAGAACGAGATCCAGAGGCTCCTCCCGTTCCGCCTGAACCGCCGGGGACCCGCGGTCGCCGTCGGCGATGTGCAGGGCCGCGGGGCGGACGCCGTGGTGCTCGGGGGCACGACCCTGGATGCCCTGCGGGTGCTCGAGCCCGCCGGCCCGGGCCACTTCGCGCCCCCGGCCAGGCTCTCCGGGCCGCCCACGTCCCCCCTTGACGACGGGCCGGTCCTGCTCCTGGACGCCCACGGCAAGGGCCGGCAGGACCTGCTGGTCACCAAGGGCGGCAACGCGCTCCCGCCGGGCTCGCCCGAGTACCAGCCGCGCCTCTACTGGAACGACGGGCGCGGCGGCTTCACCCCCGCCCCCGACGACGCCCTGCCGCCGCTGCTCATCAACGCCGGGGCC
>CAIXHE010000115.1 GCA_903919205.1 uncultured Opitutaceae bacterium
CCCGTCGTTCCCGTCGGTGGCCCGGGGCGGCCGCGTGCTCTTCATGGACGACGAGCTGCCCATTCGCCTCATGGCTAGGAAGCTGATGGAGCGCATGGGGCTCGAGTTCCAGGAGGCCTCGGACGGAAGGCAGGCGATCGACCTCTACAAGGCGGCGCTGGATTCCGGCCGCCGCTTCGACCTCGTGGTCATGGATTTGACGATCCCGGGCGGCATCGGCGGCAAGGAGGCGATCGCGACGCTGCTGCAGATGGACCCGTCGGTGCGCGCCGTCGTCTCGAGCGGTTACTCGAGCGACCTCGCCATGTCGGATTTTCGAAAGCATGGTTTCCGGGGAATGGTGGCGAAGCCTTACGACATCATGCAGTTGGCCTCTGTGATTCGGTCGGTCCTGGCCGAATCCTAGTCGACCCAGGGCGGCGGCCGCGGGCTCGTATCCCCCGCCGCGGTCAGGGTTCAAGTTGCGGCGGCTTTGTGACGAAGGGAGTGCAGTCCCGTGTACACACCCTATCCTACCATGAAGTTCCTTCCTGCAATCCTCTGCGTCGGCCTCGTGTTACTGGTGGTGCCCGCTGCCAAGGCGGACAAGGAGCCGCCGGTTCCCATCCGCACCTTTGCCCCTGAGTACCCGTTCGAGATGCGCCGCGAGGGCGTCAACGGGGTGGTCACGGTCAAGGTCACGATCGACGAGCATGGCGCCGTCTCCAACACGGAGGTCGTCAAGTCGAGCAACCCCGCGTTTGAGCGCCCGGCCGTCGACGCGGTCACCAAGTGGAAGTTCAAGCCGGCGAAGGTCGATGGCAAGGCGGTCGAGGCGAAGGTGATCGTCCCGATCAGCTTCGTCTACAACGCCTGAGCGGCCGCCCGTCAGGGCTTGGGGTGCTCGGTCGCGGGCGCCGGCCTGCGCTGCAGGAACTCGAGGTCAAAGACCAGCATTCCATTGATGTCGGCCACGGGTGCGTAATCCTCCACCAGCTTCCTGAGCGTGCCGTGGCGGCGCACCAGCTCGACGACGAAGGGATTGCGGATCGAGAACGTCACAAAGCGCACATGGAGTGCGCGCAGGCGGGCCACGGCCTCCTCCACGGTGAGCGACGCGTCGAAGGCCGGCGCGACCTGCGGGCTCATGAAGGGCGTGGCTGAGCCTCCGAGCCGGTTGATCGCCACGTGCGGAAGGGGACTGTCCACCAGGATGGAGCGGCCCGCGGCCACGTTGACCAGGGTCTCCCACATCGTGCCCCGCACGCGGCCCTCGCCCGCGGGGTGGGCGCGCCTCCAGTCGGCGAACGAGGCGCTCCACGGCGTCGAGAACGGGAAATCCGGAAGCAGCCACGCCCTTCGGGCTGCGTCCACGGAAATCCCCGCGGCGAGGAGGGCCACGGCGAACCGCGCCGCAGCGCCGAGATTCGCGACCCACCCGCCGAGCGCGGCGCCGAGGGCCAGCGCGGGGACGAGGACGCGCATCCCGTAGATCCAGCCTCCCGCGGTCAGGGGCATCGCCCAGACGCACAGCGACCCCACGAGGAGGATGGCGGCGACGGCCCCAAGCGCACGGCGCCCCAGCCGAACGGCCCCGATCGCGCCCAGGACGACGAGCAGGGCCGCGGTGGCCGCGAGCACCTCGGGCAGCACGACGATCGGCATCGGTGGGTTGCGGAAACCCCAGAAGCTCGCGATGTCGGCCATGATCTCGTTGTACACGGCGTTGGTGGGGAAGATCCGCCCGAGCGCGGGATAGACCGGGTTGCCTGTCCTGACCCAGTTTCGTAGATACCAGGGGGCGGCGATCGCCACAGCCGCTGCCAGGAATCCCGCCGCGGGACGGCGGCGCACCCAGGCAAGCGCCAGGCCCAGGATCACAAAGTAGAGTCCGTACTCGCGGCTGATGGCGCCGATACCCGCTGCAACGCCCGCCCAGAGCATGCGAGGGTCCCCGTCCTCGCCCTCGGGCGGGGCCACCTCGATCAGGTAGACCATGGAGGTGAGGCCGAGCGCCGTCAGGGCCGTCTCCTGCTCGATCGCCACCCCCCAGGACAGGAGTGCGCAGCTGCCGAGCACCGCGAGGGCCGCCCAGCCTGCGGACTTCCCCCAGAGGCCGCGCGAGAACGCGTGCACGACGCTGCAGAGCAGCAGGAACTCCCCCGCGGAACGAAGGGCGATCAGGCGCGGTGACACGGAGCCGGCGACGGCGTAGATCAGGAAGTTGAGAATGGGTACGAGCGGGGGGATCCCGTCCGGCCAGGAATACGCATTGAAGTCCGCACCCGTGACCGGCGGGTAGGCGCCGAGCGATTGGCGATCGAGGATCATGCGCGCGAGGTAGTCCCATCGGAAGGAGTTGTCGTAGCCCGAGAGGGGATCGACCAGCCCGCGCGCGACGATCGAGGCGAGCGCCAGGGTGGGCGGGAGGAGCCACATCCAGTCCGAGCCCCGGGGCCGCTCGGGCGGCTGCAGGGACCGCGTTCGGAAGGCGGCCCGTCGCTGCGCCCAGAGCGCGAGGAGCCCCGTCGCCGCGAGAAAGCCGCACCCGACCGAGGTGAGGCCGAGCGGGATCCCCAGCGCCCCGAGCAGGAGCACGAGGTTGAAGGCAAGCGCGCAAGAGGCCAGGAAGGCGCTGACCAGGGGTATCGGGGTCCTCAGCACCGAGCACAGCAGCCAGCCCGGGGCAAGAAACACGACCATCGCCGGCGCAAGGCACGCCAGCCGAACGATGTGGGAGGCACTCAGGAGGGTGGGGGGATAGGGCGCAAGGGAACCCTCGCAATCGACGCCAAGCCCTCCCCGGTGCCAATCCAATTCATGTGCCGCTCGGGGCAACCGCCGCCGCCGCGGGCACGTGACCGCGAAATTGCTTGTCTCCGGATTTCGTGCCCACGTAATACCTTCCTTTCTTCTCTAGACGGCAAGATAGCTCAGTTGGTAGAGCAGAGGACTGAAAATCCTCGTGTCCTCGGTTCGATTCCGAGTCTTGCCACCATTTTTCACCGAGAATCCGGCGGCCCAGGCCGCATTCGCCCCCGCGCGATGAGCCCCCGCCCCAAGCTCGTAACTCGACTGGCCCAGAAGGCCCCGTCCCGTGCCTCGGAAAACCCGCGACCCCACGCGGTGGGGGTGGAGGCCTGGGCCCTCCTTGCGATCGGGGCCTGCACGCTCATCGCCTACCTAGGTCTATGGCATTCGGGCTTCATTTGGGACGACGACGCCCACCTGACCCGGCCGGACCTCCAGTCCCTGGCCGGTTTGTGGCGCATCTGGTGGGTGCCCGGCGCCACCCAGCAGTTCTATCCGGTCCTGCACAGCCTGTTCTGGTTTGAGCACCGTCTCTTTGGGGACGGCCCGCTCGGATATCATCTGGTCAACCTGCTCCTTCACGTCGGGGCCGCCTATCTCTTCTACAGGGTCCTCCGGCGGCTCGAGGTTCCCGGGGCGCTCTTCGCCTGCGCGGTGTTCGCGGTGCACCCGGTCGAGGTCGAGACGGTGGCTTGGGTCAGCGAGCAAAAGAACACCCTCTCGGCGGTCTTCGGGTTCTCGACGGCCCTGGCCTACCTTCACTTCGACGCTTCGCGACGGCGAGGGTGGTATGCAGCGGCCTCGGTGCTCTTCGTGCTCGCGCTGCTCAGCAAGAGCGTCACCGCCACGCTGCCGGCCGTGCTGCTCGTCCTCTTCTGGTGGAAGCGGGGGCGCCTCGCCTGGCGCGTCGATGTCCTCCCGCTTGTCCCCTGGTTCCTGGCGGGGGCCCTCTTTGGGGCCATCACCGCCTGGGTCGAGCATCGGTTCGTCGGTGCTAGCGGAAGCGCGATCGGCCTCGGGCCGGTGGACCGCGTGCTCGTGGCGGGCCGGGCGCTCTGGTTCTACCTGGGCAAGCTCCTGTGGCCGTCGGACCTCGTGTTCATCTACCCGAGGTGGCATGTCGACCCCCACGCGGCCCTTCAGTACGTTTACCCGACGGTCGCCTTGGGCGTGCTGGGCGCCTTGGCAGCCCTGGCCCGTCGATCGCGCGGACCGCTCGCCGCAGCGCTGCTCTTCGCGGGAGTCCTGTTCCCCGCGCTCGGGTTCTTCGACGTCTTCCCCTTTATCTACTCGTTTGTCGCGGACCATTTTCAATACCTCGCCTCGGCGGCGGTGATTGCCGCGGTGTGCGCCGCGTGCGCGTCTGCATCCCGCGCCCTGCCCCTTGCGGTCCGTGCGGCGGCCGCGGCCGCGCTGGTGGGCGTCCTTGCGGTCCTCACGTGGCGCCAGGCGGCCATGTACCAGGGAAAGGAGGCCCTGTGGCGCACCACCCTCGAGCGCAACCCCGAGTGTTGGATGGCGTACAACAACCTCGGCGTGCTGGAGGTGGGCAAGGGCCACGTCGACGAGGCTGTTGCCGATTTCAAGAGGGCGGCGGACCTGAATCCCAAGTTTGCGGAGGCCTTCAGCAACCTGGGCGAAGCCGCCGTCAAGCGGGGCCACCCGGCTGAGGCCGTCGGCTATTACGAGCGGGCGGCGGCTTTGGCGCCCTCGGACCCTTGGGCACCCTATGCCCTGGCCACCGTGCTCGCCAGGCTTAACCGCCTCGAGGAGGCCATTCCCCAGTTCCAGAGGGCCTTGCAGATCAACCCGGGCAATGCGGACGCGCGGTTCAACCTGGGCAATGCTTGGGCCTCCAAGGGGCGCCTGGACGAGGCGGCCGCCCAGTGGCGGGCGACCCTTGAGGTCGATCCCCGCTATGCGAGGGCCCACAACAACCTGGGCAACGTGGCGCTGATTCAGGGCCGAACGGACGAGGCGATCGCCCACTATCGGCGGGCGCTTGAGATCGACCCGGTCTTTCGGGAGGCCCGCAGGAACCTGGGCGTGGCCCTCATCCGAAGCGGGCACGCGGACGAGGGCCGGGCGGAACTCCAGGGGATACCCTAGCCCCGCTGACGGTTGGTATAGACAAGCGGGCCCGCAGGGATCATCGAATGGGGCTCCCGTCCCCCGATGCCCGCCACCCGCAGCCAAGCGATGAGCTCCCGTTCACCCTCCGACTACATAGGCCGCATCGAAGGCGACCTGAGGGGGAACATCCTGCCGTTCTGGATCGGGCACGCCGTGAACCCCAAGGGCGGCTTCCTCGGCTCGCTGACGAACGACCTGCGCCCCGACCCCTCCGTCGAGCGCGGCGCCCTCCTGACCGCCCGCATCCTCTGGACCTTCTCCGCGGCCTACCGCGAATACCGTGACCCGATCTATCTGCAGATGGCCGAGAGGGCCTACGCAGACCTGATGGGCGCCTTCCACGACGCCCACCACGGGGGCTTCTGGTGGTCGGTGGCGTCAGACGGCGCGGTGCTGCGGGACCGCAAGCAGGTCTACGGGCAGGCGTTCGCCATCTACGCCCTCTCCGAATACCACGCGGCCACCGGCCTGCGCGAGCCGCTCTACCAGGCGATCGCCGTGTACCGCCTGATCGAGGGCTTCGCACGCGATCGCAGGGACGGGGGCTATTTCGAGGCGTTCAGCCGCGAGTGGGAGCCGATCGCCGACCAGCGCCTGAGCGCCGTCGACCAAAACGACCCCAAGTCGCAGAACACCCACCTGCACGTGCTCGAGGCCTACACGCGTCTCCTCAACGTGTGGCCCGACCCCGTGCTGCGGATCGCCCTCTCCGAGCTCCTCGAGATCATGCTGACGCGGATCGCGGACCCGGAGAGCGGCCACCTCGGGCTCTTCTTCACGACGGACTGGGTGCGCACGTCAGAGCGCATCTCTTACGGGCACGACATCGAGGCCGCCTGGCTCTTCACGCGCGCCGCGGAGGCCTTCGGCGACCCCGTCCTTACAGCGCGGGTCCACCGCCTGGCGGCCCACATCGCGGATGTGACCCTTGCCGAGGGCGTCGACGCCGACGGGGGCGTGTTCAACGAGGGCGGCCCCGGCGGCCTCACCAACACGAACAAGGAATGGTGGCCGCAGGCCGAGGCGGTCGTCGGATTCCTGAACGCCTACCAGATCTCGCGCCACGAGCGGTACCTGGCCGCGGCCCTCAGGACGTGGGACTTCATCGAGGCGCGGCTGATCGATCGCGCGAACGGCGAGTGGTTCCGGGGCGTCACCCGCGAGGGTGATCTCCTGGCCGGCGAGCTCAAGGTCAGCTTCTGGAAATGCCCCTACCACAACGGGCGCACCGGGCTCGAGGCGGTGCACCGCCTGAAGAACCTCGTCGAGAATCCCGAGGGCTAACTCTACCGAACATGAAAAAGAAGCCTGCATCCAAGGCCAAGAAACCCGCGTCGAAATCCCGCTCCGGCATCCCGGCCGGCGCCCCCAAGGCGTGGGCCGCGCGCTTCGCCAAGCTGCGCCGCGACCACGAGCGGTTCCTCAACCGCACGAACCCGGTTGATCCCGACTGGGACAACGGCGTCTTCGAACGCTTCACGTACCCCGCGATCACCTACCGGCACGCCCCGATCGAGTGGAGGTTCGACCTGAACCCGAAGACCAACCCCTTCCTGATGGAGCGGCTCGGCGTGAACGCGACGCTCAACCCCGGCGCCTTCCTCTGGAACGGCAAGGTGCACATGGTCGTGCGCTTCGAGGGCTATGACCGCAAGAGCCTCTTCGCGATCGCGGAGAGCCCGAACGGCGTCGACCACTGGCGCTTCTGGGACGAGCCCGTGGACCTGCCCGAGGTGAAGCCCGAGACGAACGTGTACGACATGCGAGTCACCTTCCACCAGGACGGCTGGATCTACGGGGTCTTCTGCGCCGAGTCCAAGGACCCGAATGCCAAGCCCGGCGACCTCTCGAGCGCCGTCGCCGTGGCCGGCGTCGTCCGGACCCGCGACTTCAAGAAATGGGAGCGCCTGCCCAACCTGCGCACGCCCGCCTCGCAGCAGCGCAACGTGGTCCTCCACCCGGAGTTCGTGGACGGCCAGTACGCCTTCTACACCCGCCCGATGGACGGCTTCATCGACGTGGGCTCGGGCGGCGGCATCGGCTGGACCCTGTGCGAGGACATCACAATGGGCGTCACCGGCCCCGAGAAGATCATCGACGGCCGCGCCTACCACACGATCAAGGAGGTGAAGAACGGCCAGGGGCCGGCCCCGATAAAGACCCCGCAGGGCTGGCTGCACCTGGCCCACGGCGTGCGCGCCTGCGCGGCCGGCCTCCGGTACGTGCTCTACATGTTCATGACCTCGCTCGAGGATCCCTCCAAGGTGATCGCCCGCCCGGGCGGCCATTTCCTCGCGCCGTACGGCTCGGAGGGCTTCGGCGACGTCTCCAACGTGACCTTCACGAACGGCTGGGTGCAGCTGCCCGACAAGGCCAAGACGGTTCTCATCTACTACGGCGGCTCAGACACCCGCTGCTACGTGGCGCGCTCGTCCGTCGACCGCCTGGTCGACTGGTGCCTGCACACGCCCGAGGACGCGCTCACGACGCGGCGGGCGGTCGACCAGAGGCTGGCCCTCATCCGGGCCAACCGCGCTCTGCTCGCTCGCTGAAGCGCGGGCGCCCGCGCCCGTGCTCAGGGGGCGTCGAGCACGAGCACGCTCGCGTGCTCGGGCACCGCGTGCTCGCTCGTCGCCCCCGTCGGCCAGCGCACGCGGACGCGGCGCGGCGGGTTGCCCTCAGGGTACCCGAAGAAGCCGGCAGCGCTCGACTGGCTGTAGTCGCCCGAGCCCGCGAAGATCTCCTGCGTCTGACTCGAGCCGTCGGCGAGCTCGACCGTGATCCGCGCGCCCACGCCGGTCGGATTGCCGGCGGGTCCGCGCAGCGAGACCCGCAGCGGGTGGTGGCCCGCCACGCCGTGGTTGCGGAAGGCGAGCGTGGTGCCGTCGTTGCGGCTGACGACAAAGCCCGGCCAGCCGTCCTGGCCCAGGTCGACGAGGGCGAGGCCCTTCGCGTCGCCGGCCACGACGAGCCCGCTCGCGGCCGGCGGCACGGGCGTGAAATGTCCCTTCCCGTCTCCGAGCAGGAGCTGGCTCAAGCCCCCGTCGAACCGGCCGGTCGAGGGGGCCGGGGCGTAGGCGTTCTGCACGGCATAGATGTCGGCATGGCCGTCCCCATCCAGATCCGCAGCGACCAGGCCCTGCAGGGGCGAGATCTGGGCGATCCGCGGCAGGGGTTCGAAGCGGTAGGTGCCGTCGGGCTGGCTCATGAGGACGCCGCTCCTGAGTTCGGTGGCCGCGAACCTCTGCGCCTTCGCGAGCCGCGCCTCACCCACGACCTCGCCGAGCGTGGCACGCGCGTAGGGCTCATTGTGCGGGAAGCGCTTGAGGATCTGCGGGATCGCCGCGGCCAGGCCCTTGCGGCTGTGAAGGGGATAGATCTTGTCGCCCTCGTAGTAGGCTTCGACGAGCTCGCTCGAGCCGTCACCCTTGAAGTCTCCGGCGAAGAGAAGGGCGGGGTGGGCGGCGTCCGCATGGTAGGGGGTGTTCAGGCCCGCGTTGCCGACGACGAAGTCCGGGCGACCGTCGCCGTTGAAGTCCGCGGAGGCGATCGACGTCCACCATCCGGTTCCCGCGGAGGCGAACCCCGCGCGCTCCGTCCAGTCCTCAAAGCCCTTGCCCGCGTTGTTGTGGAAGTACTTCACCTGGCCCCAGTCGAGCGTGAGGAGCAGGTCGGGCCAGCCG
>CAIXHE010000116.1 GCA_903919205.1 uncultured Opitutaceae bacterium
GCCGTCGCCGACGCGGAAGACCGGGATGTCGCTTTTCACCTGGTGGGCGGTGATTTCCTTGATGATGGGATTCATGGGCTTAGTATTTGATTGAAAGTTACTTGAGAAGATCTGGCCTGACGGTTCTAGTCTTTTCCAGAGCACGGGCCGCGCGCCACTTGTCTATCTCGGCATGGTTGCCGGAAAGGAGGACTTCCGGCACGGACATGCCCCGAAATTCGGCGGGACGCGTGTATTGAGGAAAGTCGAGCACCTTGCCGGTGAAACTTTCGTGCGTCAACGACTTTTCCTCGCCCAGGACGCCGGGAATGAAACGGCTGAGCGCGTCGATCACGACGGCGGCGGCGAGCGTGCCGTTGGTGAGCACGTAGTCTCCGATGCTCAGCTCAAGGTCGATGACGCCGTCGCGGATCCTCTGGTCGATGCCCTCGTAGTGTCCGCTCAGCATGACCAGATGGGTCTCCCGCGAGAGGCTGGCCGCGATGGCAGGGCTCAGCGGGATGCCGTCCGGGGTCAGGTAGATGCGCTTGCAGCCCGGCGACTGGAGGGCCTCGATGGCCGCGAAGGCGGGCTCGGGCTTCATCACCATGCCGGCGCCGCCGCCAAACGGGCGGTCGTCGGCCGTGCGGTGCTTGTCGGTCGTCCAGGCGCGAAGGTCGTGGACCTTCACCGAGAGGAGATCCCTCTCAAGTCCTTTTCCCAGAATGCTCTCGGCAAGAAAGCCGTCGAGCATCCTCGGGAAGAGCGTGATGACGTCGATCCGGGGCATGGGCCCCACCCTTCCGGGCAGCCGCCTTAGGTGGCGGCCGCAGGCGCGGCCGGGGCGGCGGAGGCCGAGCGGCGGGCGCGCTTGATGATCGAGTGCAGCGTGTCCGTGGGCTTGGCGCCCTTGGCGATCCAGTAGTCGATGCGGTCCAGCTTCAGGTTGACCTGCTGGCCCTTGGTGCGCGGGTCGTACGTGCCGACGGACTCGACGGCGTCGCCGTCACGGCGCGAGCGGGTCTCGGCGACGACGATGCGGTAGTGCGGCTGGTGGGTGGAACCAATGCGCGAAAGGCGGATTTTGAGTGCCATGAGAGCGGGTGTGCGGGTGCGTTCGGGTCGGAAAAGGGCAAATCACACCGGTCGGCCGGGGGGTTGTCAAGCCCCTAGGGCCCCGGCCGCGCCCCGGGGCCTTTGCCATTGACCGCGGGGCCTGTGGCGAGGAGCGTGCCACCCCCATGCTCAAAGCCGGTATCGTAGGTCTGCCCAACGTGGGCAAGTCCACCCTCTTCAACGCCCTCACCCGCTCCCGCAAGGCCGAGGCAGCCAACTACCCGTTTTGCACGATCGACCCGAACGTCGGCGTCGTGGTGGTGCCCGACGAGCGCATGGAGGTCCTCCAGAAGATCGCCAAGACCGGGGTCCTGATCCCGGCGGCGATCGAGTTCGTGGACATCGCGGGCCTCGTGGCCGGCGCCAGCAAGGGCGAGGGCCTGGGCAACCAGTTCCTGGCCAATATCCGCGAGGTGGACGCGATCGTGCACGTGGTGCGCTGCTTCGAGGACCCGGACGTGGTGCACACCATGGGGTCGGTGGACCCGGTGAGGGACATCGAGGTCGTGACGACCGAGCTCATCCTTTCCGACCTCGAGGCCGTGCAGAAGCGCCTTGAGAAGAACCTGAAGAAGGCGAGGAGCGGGGACAAGGAGGCGCTGGCCGAGACGGCGCTCCTCGAGCGCCTGGGGCCGCACCTGAACGCCAACAAGCCTGCGGGCACGATCGAGGCGACCGAGGACGAGGTGGCGATGCTCAAGCTCTTCCAGCTGCTGAGCGCCAAGCCGGTCATCTACGCCTGCAACGTGGCCGAAGGGGAGCTGGCGACCGCCGAGCAGAATCCCTTCGTCCAGAAGGTGGCGGAATTCGTCAGGGCGCACCATGACGCGGCCTACGTGCCGATCAGCGCGCGCATCGAGGCCGAGCTGATCGACCTGCCGGCCGACGAGGCCAAGGCCTTCCTGAAGGACCTCGGGGTCGACGACTCGGGCGTCTCCACCCTGATCCGCGCCACCTACACGCTCCTCGGACTCCAGACCTACTTCACGGCGGGGGAGAAGGAGGTGCGGGCGTGGACGATCAAGAAGGGCTGGAAGGCCCCTCAGGCGGCCGGCGTCATCCACACGGACTTCGAGAAGGGCTTCATCAAGGCCGAGGTGGTCTCCTATGCGGACCTCTCGCGCCTGGGGAGCGTCGCCGCGGCCCGTGAGGCCGGCAAGTACCGGCTCGAGGGCAAGGAGTACACGTTCCAGGACGGGGACGTGGCGCTCTTCCGGTTCAACACCTGAGAGTGACCTGACGAGGCCGAACTGAGCCGTTGCAATGAGGGTCTGGGCTCCATGAAAGGAACCCAGATGCCAAAAGGAAAGAAGCATGGCCCGGAGCAGATCGTAGGGTTCCTGCGCCGGATTGACGGCGGGCAGTAGGCACAGGCCGTGTCCCACGAGGTGAACATCAGCGACGCGACACTCGGCCGCTGGAAGCAGCAGTGTCGTGCGATGGAGATCGACGAGGTGAAGGGGTTGAGGGCCCTCCGGGACGAGAACGCCCATTTGAAGCGGATCGCCGACGAACCGGTCTCGAACATCGAGGTACTGAAAAGGGCGAACTCAAGAAAATGGTAAGCTCGAGGCGGAAGCGCCACGCCGCCCAGGGCGTGGTAGCGGCGGGCGTGTGACTAACGACCCGCGATCCGCTGTGACGTTTGCCTTCCGGAACTAAAAACCAGGGGGCATGACAGGCCCCTCCCCTTCCCCAGGCGAAAGAGCAGTTTCTCGCAGTCCGACCAGACTCTTCGGTCTCCTACCCGAAGAGTCTCAGGGGTATCAAAACGTTCTTCGGCATGCTCGACCTCTACGAACACCTTCCGGCCGCGCGTCTTTCATTGGCTAAGTACTATGTTTCATCGTTAGAGCCCGACGCGTGGCGCAGCCGGTTCAAATTGGAAGTAACTGTTCGAGAATTGGTTACTGCAACGGCAGAAGTATCGCCGGCCGACATTGCCCTTCCTTCGTCCAATACCCGCATGGCCTTCTCGAGTCCGCGCACCGTAATACTCTGAATGAGATCGCGGGAGAAAAAAAGATCGGCGGTCCAGTGCAGCGCCACTTGGAGTTTCTTTTGCAGGCGCGGCAGTTTCAGCAGGTAGACTGACCGCCACAAGAACCAAGCTGGGAGCCCGGAAAAGCGCACCCCAAATATCTGCGCGACCCCAACCCGATGGCCGATAGCCGCCAGCTGTCCCAGCATCTTAAATCGAAATGGCTTCAGCGGTTTCCCCTCCAAAACGGCGGCGATATTGTAGGCCACTGTCCGAGCCTGACGCACCGCATGCTGTGCCGTGGTTGGGAACGGTTTTCCAGTGTTACTATCGATGGCCGAGGCGCAGTCACCCAGCGCCCAAACTTCAGGGCTTTCCGGCAACGCCAGGAACTCGTTGACCTTTAGGCGATGGTTCTCTTTCGGCACCGCCAGCTCCTCTATGATCTTTCCCGGTTTCACCCCCGCAGTCCAGATGAGGGTCGCAGCCGAGATCGGCTCACCTTCGCTCATCGTCACCCACCCTCCGGAATAGCCTTCTACCTTGTTTGATAGAAGAATCTCTACACCACTTTCGATCAGCTTTCTCTGTGCGTACCGTCCCAGCGCCTCGCCCAACTCCGGAAGCACGACCTCCTTGGGGTGAACCAGCACCAAGCGAATCTCTTCAGCCCGAATGGTTGGATACCAGCGCAACGCAGACCGTAAAAAATCGTTGAGGGCGCCGATGACCTCAACGCCGGCGAATCCACCACCCGCGATCACAAACGTGAGCATTTCGCGACGCCGCTGCGGGTCGGACTCCAAAAGTGCATCTTCCAAAAGGGCGATCACGCGATTGCGCAGGAACATCGCATCGGTCAGCGTCTTCATCGTCAGGGAGCGCGCGGCCAACTCGGCCTTACCAAAGAAATTGTCCTCTGATCCGGTCGCTATGACCAGATGGTCATACTCCAATTCGCGAGCTCGACGGCTGGGTCCGTACGTCACTGCAACCCGACGCGCCGAAAGATCAATGTGCTGCACCTCGGCCTCCAGGAGTTGCACGCGGCGGAACATCTGACGCAGGGGACTTACGATGTCAGACGGGTCCAGTGCACTGGCGGCCACCTCATGGAGCATCGGCGTAAAGAGTAGAAAATTCTCCGCGCTGACGAGTGTCACTTCAACGCTGGCATCACGCGCGAAAAGCCGGTCGAGATGCAAGGCCGTATAGGCTCCGCCAAACCCTCCGCCGAGAATGAGAATTCGTGTGTGTTTCATGGATTCGACGCCGCCGGCGCAGTGAGTTTGTCTGGACATGGGTCAATCGGAAGCGATTCGCCCTTGAGGATGGGGCCGAAAATGGCTGCGCAAGCCGTCATCCGAGCGAATAGTGGTCCGTCGCTTGGAAGCTGGAACATGGTGAAGTGAGCTCCCGTAGCAGGCTAACGATGATGAGGCTTCCGAGTGCGCTTTCGGAGCCGAAGCGTGCCAAGGTCAGACAGCGTTCCAGTCCAAGCAAAATCCTCGTGAGCAGGCCCATGATTACGATGACCGGAAGGCATCAAACTCCGCTCCCGTGCACGGCGCGAAGCGAATGGTGAATGAGATCTCGGGTTCTTGGAACGGATCTTAGAATCCTGATTCCGAAAAGTGCGAAATCGCCGACGCTGCCTGCGAACGACAAGGCTTCATGCTCCAACGTTTCAAGAATCATGACCTCGGATCCCCGTATTCTTGGACGCCTCCGCCCAATGCCTTGTAAAGGTTCACGTAATTCGTCAGCCGGACGACTTGGGAGCTGATCAGCCCCTGCTGTGCGCTGTAGAGGTCCTGTTCGGCCAGCAAGACCGCGAGATAGCTGTCGGTCCCGTTCCTGTAGCGGAGTTCGGTTAGTTTGCGCCTTTCGCGCTCTTCGCCCACTTGGGCCTGTTCAGCAGTAATCTGCGCGTTAAGGGGAAGAAGTGCCACGAGCGCGTCCGATACCTCGCGGAAGGCTGTCTGGATCGCTTTTTCGTACGCTGCCACCTGGATTTGCCGCTCAGCCTTCGCCACATCCAAATTGGCGAGATTCTTGCCGCCGGCAAAAATGGGTAGTGTGATTTGGGGCTCAAAGGCCCAGGTAGAAGACCCCGGTTTGAACAGCCCAGAAAGTTTTGCGCTCGTCGTCCCTCCAGAGGCCGTCAGTTCGATCGAAGGGAAAAATGCGGCGCGCGCAGCGCCAATATCTGCATTGGCGGCCTTGAGTGCGTGTTCTGCTTCCCGGATGTCCGGACGGCTCTCCAGCAGGTCTGAAGGCAGTGCCGTCAAGAGGGCGGGCGAGAGGCTTGCGGGTGCATCCTGGTCCAGGTGGGTTTCGGGAGGCGGCAGATTCTCGGGTAGGGACTCGCCTACCAGAAGCACCAGCGCGTTGCGCGCCTGCTGCCATTGGCGGTCGTAGCTGGCGACGGTGGCTGTTGCGTTCTGGGCTTCCGCCTGGGCGGTTCTCAAGTCGAGCTCCGATGCAGTGCCAGCCTTAAACCGCAGAGTCGTCAGGTCGGAAGATGCCGCAACCGAGGCAAGCGTTCGGCGCGCAAGCTCGAGTTGCTCCTGGAGGCCCAGTTCGGTGATATACTGTGTCGCCACTTCCGAGATCAGGCTGATCTGCACGCTGAGACGGGCTTCGTCGGTTTCCAGATACTCCTCCAGGGCTTCGTTCCGCAGGCTCTGCACGCGCCCGAAGAGATCGAGTTCGTACGCAGTAACGCCCGCCGTGGCGCTGTATTGCGAAGTAGTCATGGTCTGCCCGGAGGTAGAGACGTCGGCGGGAAGGCGCTCCTTGATCAGGTCTCCTGAAGCATCAAGGCTTGGAAATAGGGCACTTCGCTGAATGCGATATTGGGCTTGGCTCTGGGCGACCTTGAGCGCGGCTGTCCGGAGGTCCCGGTTGTTTTTTAGCGAAAGGGCGATGAGCGCCTGCAGGCGCCGGTCGGTGAAAAAGGTGCGCCAGCCGATTTCCGGAACTCGGGCGCGCGTCGCCTGGACCGGAGCGACAGCGGCGGACATGGGCGCCGGAGAGGTCGCGTCCGTTGGCCAAGAGGCCGAAATGGGCGCGGCCGGGCGCTCATAGTGGGGAGCGAGGGTACAGCCCGTGAACCAGACCGTCCCGCAAAGAAGAAGTATTTTCCTATGCATGTTGAGTGGATTCCATTGATTGAAGCGAGGGCTGAACTGCCCCGAGAGGAGTCTCCGTCATCCTCCGTTTTCTGATTCGGTAGACGGCCACGAAGAAGACCGGCACGAATAGGACCGCTAGTACGGTTCCCGAAGTCATTCCGCCGATCACGGCTACACCGATCGCACGCTCGCTCCCGGAGCCAGCACCGGATGCGAGAGCAAGGGGCAGCACGCCCAGGATGAAGGCGATGGAGGTCATTAGAATCGGCCTTAGGCGCAGCCGCGCCGCATTCAGCGTCGCTTCCGCGAGGCCGACTCCCCTTTCCACCTCTTCCTTGGCGAACTCGACGATCAGGATCGCGTTCTTTGAGGCGAGACCGATCGTAGTAAGCAGGCCGACCTGGAAATAGACGTCATTGAACATCCTGAAAGCGAGGGCGCCGATGACCGTTCCAACTACGCCCAACGGTGCGACCAGCAATACCGAGGCGGGAATCGACCAACTTTCATACAGCGCAGCCAGACAAAGGAATACGACTACTATTGTCAGGCCGTAGAGCGAGAGCGCCCGCGACCCGGCCAATTGCTCTTCATAGGAGAGGCCCGTCCATTCATACCCAATGCCCTGGGGGAGCGTTCTAGCGATGTCCTCAATCGCCTGAATGGCCGCTCCCGAACTCGTGCCCGGACTCGGCTGCCCAACGATTTCGACCGCGGAGACGCCGTTGTAGCGTTCTAGCTTGGGCGATCCCGTTCCCCAGCCCGTAGTGGCGAAAGCCGAAAAGGGGACCATGGCTCCGCTTTTGTTTCGGACAAACCACCTTTCGGTATCTTCGGGACGCATCCGGTAGGGTGCCTCAGCCTGCAGGTACACACGCTTTACTCGACCATTGTCGAGGAAGTCGTTCACATACGACGCGCCCCAAGTCGAGGAGAGCGTGGTGTTGATGTCCGCAATGGAAAGTCCGAGGGCCGAGGCCCGTTCGGGGTCGATTTCGAAATGGAATTCCGGCGCGTCCTCGAGTCCGTTAGGGCGCACCGCCATCAGTTTGTGATTTTGGGATGCCATCCCAAGAAGTTGATTGCGCGCGGCGATGAGCTGGGCGTGCCCGAGGCCGCCCCGATCCTCGAGCTCCAGATCGAAGCCCGTGGCGTTGCCGAGTTCAAAAACAGCGGGAGGCGTGAAGGCGAAGGCCATAGCGTCCCGATACTGGGAAAAGGCGGCCATTGCGCGCCCAGCCACTGCCGCGGCGCTCTGTTCGCGTCCCTTGCGCTCGTCCCAGCTCTTGAGTCTGACGAATGCGAGGCCCGAGTTCTGGCCCTGTCCGCCGAAGCTGTAGCCGTTAACGGTCAGAATGGACTCAACCGAGGCCTGCTCACTGTTTAGAAAGTAGTCGGTCACCCGATCTAGTACCCGCCCTGTCGACTCCTGGGTCGAACCCACTGGGAGCTGGATCTGAGCAAAGAGGAACCCCTGGTCTTCTTCGGGCAGGAATCCCTTGGGCAGCTGGGTGAAAAGCACGACCATGGCGACAGCAATGCCGCCGTAGACGACGAACGAACGTCCGATTCGCCGGATCAGGGTACCGACGAAACCCTCGTAGCGCAACGACACGCGTTCCAGGCTCCGGTTGAACCAGCCGAAAAGTCCGCGCCGTTCAGCTTGATGCCCGTGAGCCACCGGTTTCAGCAGCGTGGCGCACAGAGCCGGGGTCAGAATCAGGGCCACGACGACCGACAAGCCCATCGCGGAAACAATTGTGGCGGAAAACTGTCGGTAAATGACACCAACGGAGCCGCCGTAGAAGGCCATCGGCACGAAAACCGCTGCGAGAACGAGCGCAATCCCAACCAGGGCCCCCGTTATCTGGTCCATGGAGCGTCGCGTCGCCTCCTTGGGCGAAAGCCCCTCCTGTGCCATCACCCGTTCCACATTTTCAACGACCACGATAGCATCGTCCACTAGTAGACCAATCGCCAGAACCATGCCGAACATCGTCAGCGTGTTGATCGAGAAGCCGAGTGCGGACAGAATTGCAAAAGTACCGAGCAGCACAACTGGGACCGCGATCGTGGGAATGAGCGTTGCCCGTAGGTTCTGGAGAAAGAGATACATGACCAGAAAAACGAGGGCGACTGCCTCTAGCAGCGTCTTGACAACCTCGATGATCGAGATCCGCACAAAGGGCGTCGTGTCGAGCGGGTAGGCGATGGAGATGCCCTTCGGAAAAAAGTGGGCTAGTTCTTTCAAGCGCGCCCGGACGGCATTGACCGTATCGAGGGCGTTCGCTCCCGCGGTTAGCCTGACGGCGAAGGCGGTACTCGGCTTGCCGTTGAAGTTTGTGATCGTCGAATAGTTCTCGGCTCCCAGGCTGATCCGGGCAACGTCGCGGAGCAACACACGCGAGCCGTCTGGATTGACGCGCAACAGGATTCGGCCGAATTCCCCGGCCGATTTCAGTCGGGTCTGCGCGGTGATCGTCGCGCTGAGAATCTGACCGGAGACCGATGGCGTCCCGCCAATCTGACCGGCGGAAACCTCGACATTCTGCGCCTGCACAGCGCTGCTCACATCGATGGAGGTCAGAGCATACTTAGTGAGCTGCGAGGGGTTCAGCCATATGCGCATTGCATACTGACTGCCGAACAGTTGAATGTCGCCCACTCCGGGCACACGGCTCAGGGGGTCTTCGACATTCGAGGCCACGTAGTCTGAAAGGTCCGACGAGGAGAAGCTTCCATCCTTGGACACAAAGGCCACAACGAGGGCGAAATTACGCGCTGACTTGGCCACCGTCACCCCCTGGCGCTGCACCTCCTGCGGCAGGAGCGGGGTGGCGAGCGCAAGCTTGTTCTGAACTTGGACCTGGGCGATGTCAGGATTGGTTCCCGCTTCAAAGGTGAGGATTACGCTCACATTTCCTGCGGAGTCGCTCGTCGACGAAATGTACAGTAGGTGGTCGAGCCCATTCATTTTCTGCTCGATTACCTGCGTAACCGCATCTTCTAGAGTTCGAGCAGAGGCGCCCGGATAGATCGCGGTGATCGTAATCTGCGGCGGGGCGATCGCCGGATATTGTGCGATCGGAAGGGACTCAATCGCGAGGATGCCGGCAAGCATCGCCGCAATGGCGAGCACCCAGGCAAAGATGGGCCGGTCTATGAAAAAACGGGACATGGTGGATGATTTTCGATGTTGCTACTCGTAGTGAAGCGACTGACTGCTAAGAATCCGTGGCGGTCCCGCCGGCAGTCGCCGCTCCAGAGATCGGAGCCGAGCTGGGTGGGCTCGGGCGGGTGGGCTTCGCCATTACAGGCATGCCTGGACGAAGCATCTGAAGGCCTTCGACGATCACACGGTCGCCGGCATTCAGCCCTTGCGTGACGAGCCAGGACGTTCCCACGGACCGTTCCGCTACGATCGGGCGGGGCTCCGTCTGACCGAACTGGTTGACCAGCAGCACGCTCGCCTCTCCCCGATCGTTGCGGGACACGGCCAGTTGCGGCACCAGGATGGCAGACGGTTCCGTTCCAGCGGCCACCTGGGCCCGAACGAACATGCCGGGAAGGAGAAGGTGCGTTGGATTCGGAAAAACTGCCCGAATGACCAGCGAGCCGGTGCTGGTGTCAACCGTGACCTCCGAGAACTCCATAGTCCCGGTAAGCGGATATTTCCGTCCGTCCTCGGTGAGCAAGCTTACTGGGGTCTGGTCTGTCGACGTATCCTTAAGGCGTCCGCTGGCAGCGGCTTCCTTAAGCTGAAGCCATGCCGCGCTCGACTGTTCCAAATCGACGTAAATCGGATCAAGCTGCTGAACTGTGGCCATCAGGGTCGCCTGGCTTTCTTGAACAAATGCGCCCTCGGTCACAGAGGACCGTCCAACCCGTCCCGTCAGCGGGGAAGTGATTTTGGTGTATCCAAGATTAATTTCAGCCGTGTCGACAGCCGCCCGGCCGGACGCTACGTCCGCATCGTCGGCTTGGAGTGCGGCGACCGCATTGTCATAGTCCTGCCGGCTGATGGCGTTGGCGGCGATGAGGGTGGCGTACCGGGATGCCTGGGCGCGTGCCGAAACGACACTGGCCTCGGCACGAGCCAAAGTCGCCCGGGCGCTGGCAAGAGCCGCCACATATGGCGCCGGATCGATCTCGAACAGGAGCTGGCCCTCGCGCACTTCAGAGCCTTCGGTAAAGCAACGCTTTAGAACGATCCCGCTCACGCGGGCTCGGATTTCGGCAATGCGGTACGGGGAAGTCCTGCCCGGGAGCTCGTCGGTCAACTCAACCGGAGTGGGTGTTACAGTCACGAAACCGACGACCGGAGGCGCGCCGGCACCCGGGGGGCCGCCGGCTCCCGGAGGACCGCCAGCCTGCGGTGATCCGCCGCAGCCCGCCAGGAAGCAGAGACCGACCAAGGCAGGGAGGATAAGCGAAAAGTTACGACAAAGAGTCGCACCGGAATCGGCATGGGCCGCGAATTTGGAGCTGATTTTAGCATTCATGGATGAAATTCTTGTTTTGAGTGCTCGTTCTGGACCGCGGCGACCGCACGAACGATCTGCGCGCAAACCTTGATCGCTGCGGCGCGCTGATCGGCGCCAAGGTTTCCCGTAAGTGTGGCCGAGATCTCGAGAAACCGGTGGACAGCCAGGATGGTGACCTTGACACCCGCCTCAGTAATGTGGACGCGCTTGGGGAGGCCCTGCGTCTCATTGAATTTCTGGCGAACCCATCCCTGGTTTTCCAAGAACTCGACGACATTGCGCATCGTCTCCAAATCGATCTCAGCCTCGTGGCCGAGCGCTTCGGGGGTGCAGGCATTGGGCTCCACAGCGTAGAGCGTCACCAGAGCGATAAAGCTGCCCTCGCTCATCTCCTCGGTTCCGAGGTCCTGCCCGAGTGCGCGCCGCAGGGCCCGACTTGCAGAAAGAACGGCGAGCGCCGTGAGGCAGCAGTCGGGCTCTCCCATGTCCAAGTGATAAGCCATTCCAATAAGTAGCCTCCGGTATTGAGCGTCCTCATCCACCATGGATACGTCGGAACCCGTTCGCGACGGGACCTTCGAATTTTCAGGGGCTGACCGCGGAGTCCTGAATCTCCTCGATTTAAATACAGATCGAATCTTGGGCATGCGGCCAGGATACAACCCGCCCGAAATGTTCGGAAATAATTCCGGGTGCCGTGCCTTATGCCTGCTAGGCATAGGCGTGCCACCACATGCAATACTCAGGTCCGCTTACGCCTGCGACGAATGCCTTGTGAGGGAGGCGCGCCCGTTATCTTGGCGCGCAAAAGATCGAGAAAGTCTGGCAGACAGGAGGCAATTCTTAGCTTGGACCAGACAGCATACAGCTCAAACGGCTCGCAGTCTGTAGAGAGATAACGAATACCTTCGGGCGCTGCTGGCAGGAAGAGTTCCGGAATCAGGCCGATGCCATCGCCCGTGCCAATCAAGGCCAGCCCTCCAGCAAAGGACGAGGCCGTCCTGCCGAATTTCGGTACAAATTGGGCCGGACGGACAATCTGCCGCATCAGCGTCTTGAACCCAGAGACCTCCTTGTCATCAAGGGCGACGAAGCGCTCGTGCTTGAGGTCGCGCAGCCGTAGGGACGGTTGATTCGCCAACGGGTTGCTCTGATGGAGAATGGCTCTTACCGGGGACTTAAGAATAAAACCGTATTCGATGTCCGAGCCCCGAACCTTCCCCTGTCGAGGGACAAATCCGACGTCGATCTGGCCTTCGCGGACCGCATTGGTATGCTCATGCCCACGAAGCTCCACGAAATTAACGGTGATATTGGAATGGCTCTCGATGAGTGCGCGCGCCGCGGCTGTGATCGGAAGGGCGGCAGCATTCCAGTCGATTCCTATACGGAATGTGAGCCGACTTCCCTGGGCCACCCGAGTCGCCCCAGTGACGGCGAGATCAATCTGAAAGAGGATTTTTTCAGCCTGCTGCTGCAAATAGAGTCCGGCCTCCGTCAACCGGACCTGCGTCGTGGTGCGCTCGAACAGTTTGAAGCCGAGTTCATGCTCCAAGTCGTGAATTTGCCTGCTTAATCCCGGTTGTGTGACCCGTATCCGGGCTGCGGCCCGGCTGAAATTGAGCGTCTCAGCAACCGCCACGAAATAACGGAGATGCCGCAGTTCCATCGCAGTTTTCGTAGAATGGTTTTAAAGCACGCGCAAGAGGCAAGCTGCCGCGCAGGCAACCAGCCGATCGGGATCTCAGACACTTCATTCACCGTTCGCGCTAAACAATCCGCGGCTGGCCTTCAGTCTGGCCGGCGTGGGCCTGCGGCCGCAATATCCCGATGCGCGGCGTTCTGCCGCTGCTTCTGGAGTGGTCAGCTCAGATGTTGCAGCCCTTCCCTCAAGGGCGCAACCGTCTCGGCCGCCTTCAAGTACCCAGACCTCACTTACGCCGGCCCTTTGCATCACGTCTGCCACTCGTGCACGTCTGGATTCGTTCTTGAATGTACAGTACAACACGACTCGGCCTCCTTCAGGAACCACGACCCGACAGGGTTTCGAGGTACTCTCGAAAAGTTAGACACCGCGGATAGCTCAATCCAGGAAGGCTCGCCCGGAATCTACGGATGGGCCAACAGGCGCCGGAACTCCTCCCTAACGCCCGGCTGGAGGCCGTCGATGTACAGCGTCATGGGGCCGAGGCGCGCCAAGTCCGCATCCGTCAAGTCCGACTCCGACTCCACGGCCTTCAGCATGATGGCGAGGAGCCGCTTCTGCTCCGGCCAGCCCGCGCCGTCGCGATTTCCGGCGGAGACGATCTTCGACCACTGGTTCGTGAATCCTATGAAATAGACCTTGCCGCTCTCATAGGCCTCCTCGGCGGTCACGTCGCCCGCAAAGAACCTGAACTGCTTCTCATTCACCGACAGCATCGCGAGCGACTTGAGCGCGCTCGAGGCGGCATCGATGCCCTCCGGGATCTCGAGGGCGCATGCCTTGAACACGGTGCTCAGGAGCATGACCAGGAATCGAAATCGGGAATCCGGAAGGTCGAAGGCCAGATCCGAGGGATCCTTCCTGTCCTCGTCCACCGTGCGCATGTACAAGCCGATCGCGGTGCCGAAGGCGGCCCTGCCGTATCGGTGCTCGGCCTCTTCCCGGGCCTTCGCATCGAGCGCGGGCCGCTGCCGTGGCTTCCTCGTGAACCAACCCATGGCGGCGAGCCTGGATGCATACGCCGTCCGACCACAAGGCATTTGCTGCTCGCAGCCCCCGGGCGGCCGGGCCGCCTGCGCGACCCGGCGGCGCCACGGCAGGCCGCCGGACCGGTGGTCACGCGATAAGCCCCTTCGCCTTACATTCTTACGATCTCCAAATCTCCCTGGAACGGCGTGCAGGTGGTATGAAAGCGGCTACCGGCGCACGTCCCCCTCGTGAAACGCCCTGACTTCTTCAGCTGCTGCATGATCCTGATCGTGGGAGCCCTGTGGGGCTTCCACGGGCCCGCGATCAAGTTCGCCTTCACAGCCGGCTTCACCTTCCCGCAGGTGGTGCTGGGTGAATACGTCGTCGGGGGCCTGTTCTTCGGCGTCGTGGTCGCGTTCCAGCGCCGGGCGTTTCCTCCGTGGAATCCGCGTTCCTGGGCCAAGCTGGTCCTCGCGAGCGTCGTGGGCTGCGGGGTGCCCCTCTTCCTGTTCTGGTCCTATCACCTGGGCCCCGTGTCGATCGGCGCCACGGTCTTCTTCCTCTACGTGCCCCTGACGCAGCTCTTGAACCTGATCCTGACCGGGCGTCCGCCGAACCGCCGTGAGGTGATCTCCATGGTGCTGATCGTGGCGGGCGCAGCCGCCGCGAACATCCTGGGGCAGGGCGGCCTCTCCCAGCTGAAGGGGGTTCCCTACGCGCTCATGGCGGCCTTCTGCTTCGCCTGCTTCTTCGCGACGACGGCCCGCCTCGGCCGTGACGCGACCCCGGCCTTCCAGTCGATGTTCTTTTCGGTGGTGGCCTGCCCCATCCTCTACGTGACCTCGCTCGCGGCGGGCTGGCCTCTCGTGCCCTCCATCGCGCCCCTGAAGGGCCTCCTTTGGATCCTGGGGCTCGGCCTCGGCGGCCAGGTGATCCCGGTCTTCCTCCTCGTGCGCTACGCCCCGAGGACCGGCAGCGGTCTCGGCTCCATCCTGGCCTCGCTGGAACTCCCCGTCGCCGTCACCACCTCGGCCTTGCTCCTGGGAGACCCGCTGGGGCCGACCCAGATCGCAGGCGTCGTCCTCGTGCTCGTCGGGATCGCCCTCCCCCATGTCGCCCGGTCCGCGCCCCCTCCCGGGATGGGAACGGAATCTGCTAGCGCTTGAGCCATGAGCGACGCGCTGCCGATCGATGCCCTACCCCGCTACGAGGACCTCGGGCTGCCCGGGGCCCAGACCGAGCTGGAGCAGTTCGACCACCTGGCGGCCTACCGGAAGCTGGGGCCGATTTACCAGCTCACGTTCCGGGGCGAGCGCTGGGTGGCGATGGGGGGCCTCGAGGCCAATGACGCGGCCTGGAGAAACCCGGACCAGTGGGACTACCATGAGTCGCAGACGCCGTTCCGCGAGACGATGGGCCCGACCCACGTGACCCAGCTGGACGGGCCGCAGCACCGCAGGAAGCGCGTGAACCTGAAGCCGGGCTTCGCGATGAGCGCCATCTTCGGACTCATCCCCGAGATCGACCAGTCGGTGGCCTCCGACCTTCGGCTCGCCGCCGAGCGCCCGCTCAACCTCCACGACTTCTTCATGACGGCGCTGACGCGAGCGAACAGCCGCTCGGTCCTCAAGTGCGACTTCGACGACGTGACGGCCGGCGCCTTCATCCGATTTGAGGAGCACTTCATCCGGGGGACGTCGATGGGCGACGCGAGGGCCGCCTACTACGCCGAGCCCGCGTTCGTGCGGGACCGCGAGACCGTGTTCGCCTTCCTGGGGGACTTGGTGGACCGGCGCCTCGCGGGCGAGGCGGTGGAGGACAATTTCCAGCGGATGATCGACGGGCGCCGGGAGCGGGGCGAGCCCGTGGAGCGCTCCGAGCTGATCCCCGAGGCCTACCTCCTCCTGATGGCGGGGACCGGCAACACGGCGAAGCTCCTCAACTCGGGGCTCCAGTACCTGACACAGGCCCCGGAATGGCTCGCGAAGCTGCAGGCCGAACTGGCCGCATACGCCCCGCAGAAGCTCCTGGAGGGCATGGCCTCGTTCCCGCTCCTCAAGGTGACGCTGCTCGAGATCGAGCGCCTGTTCCCGGCCGCCCCCGTCATGGCCCGCTGCGTCGGGGAGGACCTCGTCTTCGGCGGATACCGCCTGCCCAAGGGGACCAAGGTCCTCCACCTGCAGACCCTCCCCCACTTCCTCGAGGAGATCTACGAGGATCCCTACCGCTTCGCCCCCGAGCGCTGGATCGGCAGGGAGTACTCGAAGAAGTCCCAGGGCACCTTCGGCGGAAGCACGCACCTTTGCCTCGGCATCAACCTCGTCCGCCTGCAGATGCCGATCGTGATCGGAAACCTCCTGCGGGACTACGACCTGACGCTCGGCGATCGTCCGCGCATCAGCGTGAACGTGAACTACGGGGTTCCGCAGCTGGCCGACCTCGAGGCGACCTTCAGGCCGAAGGCCTCCTGCGCCGCGGCATGACCGCCTCGCCCTCGGCGCTTGCCGCCTGGATCCGCTCGCTGCCCAAGGCCGAGACCCACCTCCACCTGGAGGGTTCGACGCCGCGGGAGCTCCTCCTGGAGGTGTTTCCCGAGCTCCCGCGGGAGGATCCCCCGTTCTGGCAGCCGGACTTCCGGTACACGAGCTTCGCCCAGTTCGAGGGACTCTACGTGCATGAGCTCATGCCCTTCTACACCTCGGCCGAGCGCTACCACGCCGCCGCGAGGGTCATGCTCGAGCGCTGCGCCGAGCAGGGCTGCCGCTACGTCGAGACCAGCATCCACCTGCCGGGGATCAGCTTCTCCCGCCTGGACGGCCCGGAGGTTCTCGCGGCCATCCGCTCGGCGGCGCCCCCCGGCCTCGAGCTGCGCGGGGTCGGCGGCCTCGCGCACAACGACTACGCGGAGCACGGCCGGCTGATCGAGGCGGCGCTCGACTGGGACGGCCTCGACGGCCTGGACCTGCACGGGCCCGAGTACCTCCCCGTGGAGCCGTGGACGGCGGATGTCTGGGCGCGCGCCCGGGCCGCGGGAAAGTTCACGAAGGCCCATGCCGGTGAATTCATGCCGGCGTCGTTCGTCGCCTGGGTGGTCGACCACCTGGGCGTCCGTCGGGTGGAGCACGGGGTCCGCAGCATCGAGGATCCCCGGGTGGTCCAGAAGCTGGTCGACCTGGGGGTCACCCTCGACGTCTGCCCGATCAGCAACGTGAAGCTCGCGGTCGAGGGGATCACGAGCATGGCGACCCACCCGATCCGACGGCTCCACGACGCGGGCGTCAAGGTGACCGTCAGCACGGACGACACGTACTTCTTCGGGAACACGCTCGAGGACGAGTACCTGGCGCTCCACGCGGAGCTTGGATTCTCGCCCAAGGAATTGGTGGGGCTCGTCAGGAACGGCCTCGACGCGGCGCTCCTAAGCGACGCTGCAAAGGCCCCTCTCTACGCCGAACTCGAGGACAAGGCGGCCGCGTTCCCGGGGTAGGGCCGATCAGATCACCGGCTCGACCTCCGTCTTCTGCATGAAGGACGGGAACACGAGCATGATGAGCGCCATCGCGGTGTAGCCCGCGGCCCACTTCCAGCCGGGCTGGAGCACGCCCACGATGTCGGCGGTCACGAAGCCGAAGGTGTGGATCAGCCCGAGCGAGGACAGGAGCGCGCCGACCATGAACCACACGGCCGCGCGGCGGAACTGCTGCTCGATGATCGCGACGGTCGCCGCGGCGAAGATGAGGCACGAGAAGAA
>CAIXHE010000117.1 GCA_903919205.1 uncultured Opitutaceae bacterium
CCTCGACGGGCTCGGGGGCTCCGAAATCATCATAATCATGGTGGTCGTCCTCGTGTTCTACGGGGGCGAGAAGATGCCGGAGTTCGCGAGCGGCCTGGGCAAGGCGATCCGGGAGTTCAAGAAGGCCGCAAGCGACGTGGAGACCGAGTTCAAGCGCGCGATGGACGAGGTTCCCGAGAGGCCGAAGGCGCCGCTGCCCGCGATCTCGCCGGCGGCAGTCACGCCGGCGGCAGCCTCCAGCCCGGCAGCCGCCACCCTGCCCTCGCCGTCCACCCCCGGCGGCGAGCCGAACACCGCCCGTTTCGAACCGCCCGCCGACCACAGCATTGACGCCTGAGGGCTTTGCGGGCCCCAATCGTGCCCGTTATGAAAACGCCCCTGCTCTACGGACTGCTCGCTGCGATCGCCGACGCGCTACTCGTCTTGGCGCTCTTCTTCCTGGGATTCCATTCCGATCCTGCAAAGCTCACCGTCGCGAAATGGGTAGGGGGGGTCCTCGCTCTCGCCATCGCCATCGTTTCGATGGTGGCCGGCATCCGGGCGCGCAGGAGCGAGGTCCCCGAGAAGGATGGGTTCGGCTACGGGAGCGCCTTGGGCGCGGGCGTCATCATCACGGCGACCACCAATGTGATCTACGGCATCTTCTATTTCGTGTATCTGAAGTTCATCAACCCGGGCTTCATCGACGTGATGCTCCAGGACACGATGGACAAAATGGCGGCCAAGGGGATCACGGGCGCCCAGGCCGACAACGTCGAGAAGGGCGTGCGCTTCATGCTCGCGCCCGCCGTCCAATTCATCAGCCAGTTGATCATCGGCACGATCTTCGGGGTCATCCTGGTGCTGATCATCGCCGCGTTCCTGAAGCGGGTCCCCAAGGAGGGTACGCTCCAGCCACCGGCCCTCTAGGCCAAGAAAAAGGGCCCGGATTTCTCCGGGCCCTTGAATTGGGGTCGAATCAGCGCTTAGCGCGACGCGCGGCTCCAGCTCAGTCGGTAGTCGAGGGCCATGATGGCGGCGACACCCACCACGCAGAAGTATCCGGCGATGAGACCGGCTGCGTTGCTGGACTGAATCGAAAGCACGAGCGCGGCAATGGCGATGATCGCAGGGGCAACCGCTAGTATGATTTTGGTTTTCATGATGTATTCTTGGTTTGTTTGCTAACCTCTATCGGCTAGCGAGGGATCATAATACACCCACATATCATAAATGGTAGTTGCACCTAGCTATGACAATCATAGTTTATTCCTATGGAACTGGACCAGCTCAGGTACTTCTTGGCGGTCTCGGAGACCGGAAATTTCACCCGAGCGGCCGAACGATCACATATTGCTCAACCTTCTCTTAGTCAGCAAATAATAAAACTAGAGAAGGAGCTGGGACATAAACTATTCCACCGCCTGGGACGCAAGGCGGTCGTCACCGAGGCCGGAAGCGTATTTCTGGAAAGGGCTCGAAGGATCCTTTTTGAGGTCGAGGATGCGACCAAAGAGCTCGGGGACAATTCCTCCCTGGAGCGTCGAATCACCGTGGGAGCAATCCCCACCCTTGCGCCCTACCAGCTCCCTCGGCTCCTCACGTTGTGCCGGAAACGCTTTCCTAACCTGCAAGTCAATATCCGCGAGGACTTTAAGCCAACCCTCCTCACGGAGCTCCTCGAGGGCGAGCTCGACCTGGCCCTGGCGGCCCTCCCTGTCAGCGACCCCCGCATCCAGGTGGAAATTCTTTGGAGGGAACCGCTTACGCTTGTAGTCGCGAAGGACCACCCCCTGGCGTTGAAAAGCCGGGTGTCATGGGCCGATCTCGCCAACGAAACCTTCATCCTGCTGAGTTCCTCAAGTTCGCTCGCGGCGCAGGTCCGAAGGTTCTTCGGTGACAATCACTTCGAGCCGCGGATCGGCTCTAGGTGCGCCCAGGTATCCACGGTCAAGGCGCTCGTGGCTATCGGGGCCGGGATCTCCATCGTGCCCAGGGACGCGCGATCGGAGGAGGACCAGGGGCTCTTGGCCTACATTTCGCTGTCCGACGCAAAGCCCACACGGGATATCGCCCTCCTGCGGCACATGCAGCGCTACCAGAGCAGGGGCGCCGAGCAGTTCATATCGCTGCTGCGTGAGGTGGCGGCCCAGAAGGCTGCCGAGGCTCAAGTCTGAAGCCGTTTGCAAGGCCGTCCGGTCGGGATATGGTGTGGCCTATGATCGACACACTCAAAAAGACCATTCTCGCCGGGCTCGGTGCTGCGGTCATCACCAAAGACAAGGTACAAGACAGCCTGGACGAGTTCGTGAAGCAGGGGAAGATCACCGCGAAAGAAGCTCGGGAGGCCGCCGAGAAGATCGCGGAGGAGGGGCGCCGCGAATTCGAGGAGGCGAGCGCGAAGGTCGGCGATAAGGTGCGGGAGATCATGTCCTACCCCGACGCCAAGTACCTTCCGAGGCTCGAGGCGCTGGAAGCCCGCGTGGCGGCCCTTGAAGCCAAGGCAGCGCACCGCTCGAAGTAAGGGTCCCCGCCGTGAGGACGTTCGACTTCCTCGCCCACGCGGTGAGGGCCAAGGAGATTTTCTCCGTCCTTGCCCGCTACGGCTTCGCGAACCTCCTTCAGCAGGCCGAGGCGCCGACCGGCATGTGGCGGCGGATCCTCCCTGAGCCGGCCGAGAAGCGCACCACCGAGGAGCGACTGCGCATGGCCGCCGAGGAGCTCGGCCCGACCTTCGTCAAGTTCGGCCAGCTCCTGAGCATGCGCCCGGAGATCCTGCCCCAGTCCTACATCCTCGAGCTCGGCAAGCTCCAGAACAGCGTGCAGGCGCTGCCCTTCTCCGACATGCTTCCGGTTCTCGAGCAGGCCCTCGGGAAGCCCTACACCGAGGTGTTTGAGGACTTTGAGACCCAGCCCGCGGCCTCGGCTTCCCTCGCCCAGGTCTACAAGGCGAGGATAAGGGGCACGGGAGACGTGGTGGCCGTGAAGGTGCAGAAGCCGGGGATCACCCGCACCATCGAGATCGACCTCGACCTCGCCGGGTGGGTCGCGAGCCAGCTCCACCAGCGAAGCCATGAGCTGCGCCCCTTTGACCTGCCGGCCGTGGTGGAGGAGGTGCGCTCGGCGATCATCGAGGAGCTCGACTTCCGGCTCGAGGCCAACAACCAGGACTACTTCAACGTCGTCAACCCGCACCCCGAGCAGGTGTTCGCCCCCAAGGTATACAAGGAGCTCTCCTCGGAGCGCGTGATGGTATCGGCCTGGGTAGAGGGTACCTCCCCGGCCAAGTCGCTGCTTCCGAGGGAGCAGCTCAAGGAGATCGCAGGCAACGGAGCAAAGTCGCTCATGCACCAGATCCTGGTCGACGGCTTCTTCCATGCCGACCCCCACGCCGGAAACGTCGTCATCACGCTCGACGGGCGGCTCGCGTTCATCGACTGGGGCATGGTCGGCAACCTCACGCGCCGCCTCAGGCACGCCCTGGGGGACTTCCTCGTGGCGGCCATGGACCAGGATGCCGAGCGGCTCGTGCGCATCGCCACCGAGCTCGCGCCGTCGGAGGCGCGGCTCAACCAGCGCGTCCTTGAGCAGCGCGTCCTGGTCGTGCTGCGCCAGGACCTCAACTTCA
Source organism: uncultured Opitutaceae bacterium (assembly GCA_903919205.1). GTDB lineage: Bacteria > Verrucomicrobiota > Verrucomicrobiia > Opitutales > Opitutaceae > Palsa-1447. The sequence continues at coordinate 3,608 of CAIXHE010000117.1, forward strand.
CGACGGGCCGCCTGCAAATGGGCAGGGCGATGCTTCGGTTGCTCTATGTCCTAGGGAAGAACGGGATCCCGCTCTCGAGGGACTTCTCGATCATGGCGAAGGCCGTGCTCTCGTTCGAGGAGATCGGATGGATTCTCGACCCGGACTTCGACCTGAAGACCTTCGCGACGCCGCTGGTCAGACAGCAGCAGAGGGACGGCTGGAGCCCCAACTCGATCCTGAGGACGCTCGCGGCCACGGCGCGCAGCACCCTGCTAGGCCTGCGCGACATCCCGACGGAGATCAACCGTCTCATGCGTCGCCTCGAGCACGACAACCTCACGGTGAACTTCCAGCACCGGGGGCTAGAGCCCCTGCAGGACACCGTGAAGGCTGCCGCCAACCGGATCGCGCTCGGCGTGATCGTGGGCTCCCTGGTGGTGGGATCCTCCCTCATCGTGACCACCGGGGCCGGCCCGCGCCTGTTTGGCTACCCGGCCCTCGGCATCGTGGGGTACTTGATCTCCGCCGTCATCGGCCTGGCGATCATCTACGACATCGTGCGCTACGGACGGCACAAGTGACGCGCCCCGGCTAGGCGGCGGGCACGAGGAAATGGAAGTCGGTGCCCTCGCCAGGGGAGCTGGTGCACGCGATCGTGCCGCCGTGGGCCACCACGATCTCACGGGCGATCGCGAGCCCGATGCCCGCCCCCGGCTGCGACTGGCCGGGCACCCGGTAGAAGCGGTCGAAGAGCCTCGCAACGGCCTCGGCGGGAATGCCCGCCCCGGAATCGTGCACCGAGAACCGCACGTAGCCGTCGGGGGCGGGCGAGGCGCCGAGCCGGATTGTTCCGCCCTCGGGGGAGTACTTGGCCGCGTTCGAGAGCAGGTTGATGAAGACGTGGCGCAGGCGGTTCGCGTCCACGTTCACGGTGCCAAGGCCGGGATCCTCTCGCACCTCGAGCGAGCGGCCCGCCGCCGCGATGAAGGCACGGGCCTCCGCAGCCACGCCCCGTAGCAGGACGCCCACCTCGACCGGGGTGCGCTCGAGGGCCGAGGTCCCCGCCTCGAGCCGCGTAAGGTCGAGCAGCGAGTCCAGGATCCTGATCAGGCGGTCGGCGTCATCACGCGCCGACTCGAGCATCTCGATCTGCCGCGGCTCCAGGGGGCCGAGGCTCTTCTCGAGCAGGAGGTAGACGGCCATCCGCAGGCCGGTGAGCGGCGTCTTCAGCTCATGGCTCACGGTGCCGACGAAATTGGTCTTGGCGTCGTCCAGGAGCCGGAACTTGGTCACGTCCTGCAGGATCACGGCCGCGCCCTTGAACTCGGTCAGCTTGTCGCCGATCGCGAGGATGCGGGGCAGGTAATGTCGGTCCTCGCGCCCTACCCTGAACGTGACCACACGCGAGTAGTCGGTGGGCAGATAGTGCTCGTCGCTCGAGAACACCCTCGAGAGGTGGGACGCGAGCTCGGGGGGCAGCCCCTGCCCGAACTCGGGGAGCTTGGACAATTCCTCCGCCGCGGGGTTGCGCACCTCGATGCCCCCCTCGCGCGAGACCACGAAGAGCGGGTCCGGGGCCGAGGCGAGGGTGGCCTCCATCGTGCGCTGGGTGCGCAGCACGCGGGCGAACGTCGCGTCACGGTAGGCGCGCAGCTTGCCGGCCATGACGTTGAAGGAGCGAGCGAGCCGTCCGAGCTCGTCCCGCGAGAACTCCGGGACGTGGGTGTCGAGGTTGCCGTCGCCCAGAGCGACCGCCGAGGCCGTGAGCGCCTGGATGGGCCGAAGGAGCAGGGCCGCGAGGAGCCAGGCGAGCAGAACCGAGAGGGCGACGGCGGCGCCGATCGTCGCCCTCAGGATGCCGACGGCGGTCGCCGCCAGGTGCTCGGCCTGGGCCTCGGTCTCGCGCGAGGCCGCGTAGTCGTCGGCCGTAAGCCGGTCGAGCGCGTTGAACACCCGGTAGAGGGCGTCCTCGTTGGCGCGGATCTCGCCGAGCGAGGCCGTGCCGCCGGCCGCGAGCATCCCGTCGCAGCGGCCCGAAAAGTCCTGGAAGGCGGCGTCGAGCTCCTCGACCATCTTTTCGCGGGGCTTGCCCGCAGAGGCCGCCGCCTGGTCCATCAGCCCGCGGGTGAACGCGGCCCTGCGCAGGTCCAGGGCCTTGCGGGCCCCGATCGGGTCGGCGGCGGACGCGATCGCGAGGGCGTTGGACATGAGGGTCGCGGAGGACCGCATGTCCTGGCATCCGAGGGCCGCGCGGTAATGGGCGAGCAGGTCGCTCTGGAGCGGGCCCGACAGCTGCCTGCAGACCCGGATGGCGTAGGCCCCGGATCCCACCATCACGAGCAGCAGGGGAAGCAGGCCGAGAAAGAGGCGGGTCCTGAGCATGCCTGGATGACCGCTACGTGAGCCCGAGCTTGGTGCGCTTGCGGTACAGCGTGGCCGGATCGATGCCGAGGGTGCGCGCCGCGTCGTCCAGGTTGCGGGCGGAGGCGAGCACCCGTCGAATGTGCTCGGCCTCGAGGGCCTCGAGGCTGATCGCGGCCCCCACGGCGAGGGTCGGCCGGCGCTCCGCGCAGAAGCTGTCCGGAAGGTCCTGGAGCTCGATTGTGGCGCCCGGCGCCAGGATCACCGCGCGCTCGATCACGTTGCGCAGCTCCCGAAGGTTGCCCGGCCAGGGATGGCGCACAAGGGCGTCGACCACGGCCGGCGAGAAGGCCAACTGGGGCCGCCCGGCGCGCGAGGCGAAGTAGCGGCGCGCGCCCTCGGCCAGCCTGCGGATGTCCGCGGGCCGGTCGCGCAGGCCCGGCAGGCTGATCGCGATGACGTTGAGGCGGTAGTAGAGGTCCTCGCGGAAACGTCCGGCCCTCACCTCCGCGGCCAGGTCCCGGTTCGTGGCGGCGATCACGCGCACGTCCGCGCGACGGGCGACGGCGTCACCCACCCGCTCGTACTCGCGCTCCTGCAGCAGGCGCAGGAGCTTGGGCTGGATCTCCAGGGGCAGCTCGCCGACCTCGTCCAGGAACAGGGTCCCCCCGTCGGCCACGGAGACCTTGCCCGAGGTCTCGGCGACGGCACCGGTGAACGAGCCGCGGGCGTGCCCGAAGAGCTCGCTCTCGAGGAGCTCCCGCGAGAGGCTCGGGCAGTTGACGGTCACGAACGCCTGGTCGCGGCGCGGGCTGCGGCGGTGGACCTCGCGCGCAAGGACGCTCTTGCCGGTGCCGCTCTCGCCGAGGACAAGCATGTTGGCCTGGGTCTCCGCGGCGCGAAAGGCGACCTGGAGCGCGCGCACCATCGCCGGCTCCTCGGACTCGAGGTCGACCGGCGGGGCGCCCGAGGCCAGGTCGCTCTCGAGAGCCTGGACCCTGCGCTCCATGGACTGGGCCTTAGCGACCTTGGAGAGCACGGCGCGGATCTGGTCGGGCGTGAAGGGCTTGGGGATGAAGTCGAAGGCCCCGCGGCGCATGGCCTCGACCGCCGTCGCGATGTTGGCGTAGGCCGTGAAGAGGGTGACCGCCGGTGCCGGCTGCAGCTTCATCAGGCGCGCAAGCACGTCCAGGCCGTCGTCGGCGCCGAGCTTCAGGTCCAGGAACACGACATCGAAGCCCTCCTCCTCGGCGGCCTTCAGGGCCCGGGCCGCGTTGGGGGCCTCGGCAGCGGTGTGCCCGGCGGACTCGACGGCGACCCGGGTGGTTCTGCGGATGGACGGCTCGTCGTCGACGATCAGGACGCGCATGGGTTTCAAGGGGGACTATGCCGGGGCGGGCGGTGGGGCCAATGAGAAAGACGTTCGGGGAGCGCCGCGCGCCCCCCAATAACACCAAGGCGGGGTCGCTTTCGCGACCCCGCCAGGTCCAGCTTCAACTAAGTGCTCCCGTGGGCTTACGCCCACCGAGATGGCACGGTGAATTGGACCCGCGGCCGGAATTGAGGTTCCCATAGAAAGCTTGCCCTCGGCGATGCCCCCTCCGAGCGTCCCGCCGTACCCCTTCATGCCCACCGTGCCCGAAAAACCCACTTCGGCCGCTGGTCCCGACGCGCCGCCGCCTTCCGGCTCCGCCCGGGTCAGCGACCTCGAGATCAAGGACGCCCAGCTCATCTTCGGTGCCGTCTGGCAGCGTCTCGAGGCGGAGCACGGGCGCGAGATGCTCCGGTTCCCCAAGGAGATCATCCTGCTCGGGGGCGCGCCGGGCGCCGGCAAGGGCACCAACACGCGCTTCATCGCCAAGACCCGCGGGCTCACCTGCGGCCCGATCGTGATCAGCGCGCTCCTCGACTCCCCCGAAGCCCGGCGCTTCAAGGACGCGGGCATCATGGTGGGAGACCGCGAGGTGATCGACCTTCTCTTCAACCGCCTGCTGCGGCCCGAGTACCGGGACGGCGTCATCCTGGACGGATTTCCGAGGACCAAGGTGCAGGTCGAGTGCCTCAAGCTCCTGGTGGACAAGATGCAGGAGCTGCGCCGGCAGTTCTACGCGACGCCACTCGGCATCCATTTCCGCCAGCCGACCATCCATATCATGGTGCTCTTCGTCGACGAGGCGACCAGCGTCGCCCGCCAGCTGCAGCGCGGGGTGGAGGTGCGGGCCCTGAACGAGGAGGTCCGCCGCACCGGGATCGGAGAGCTGCAGGAGGAGCGCTCCACGGACTTCGACAAGGCACTGGCCCAGCGCCGCTACCGGGTCTTCAAGGAGCAGACCTGGGACGCCCTCCAGGAGCTCAAGGAGATCTTCCACTACCACTTCGTCAACGCCCAGGGCACCTACGAGGAGGTCGAGCAGAACATCATCCGCGAGCTTGAGTACCAGAGCACGCTCGAGCTCGACCCTCGCACGTTCGACCGGCTGCGCGCGATCCCGGTGGCGAGCGAGATCGTCGTGCACGCGCGCCAGGAGCTCGTGAAGCGCCTGGACTCGTACGAGCTCGAGCACTCCGAGCAGTTCTCGTGCGTCGCCAAGTTCATCGAGCGTAAGATGATGCCGATCATCCTTCGCCATGCCATCTCCGGCACCGCCCTGGTCAACACGGAGGACACCACGCTCGAGGACCCGCAGGCGCTGGCCATGCTGATCGACATCTTCTCGGAGCGGGGCTACCACGCAGCGGTGGATATCCACCGGATCGAGATTCCCGAAAGCGTGGACCTGTCGACGGGGGCGGTGAAGTGCCGCACGAAGAAGGTCTACCGGATCCAGATCCGGTTCACGGGCTCCGAGATCCGCAGGGGCTAGCTGCCTACTCGAACCGAAGGGCCTCGATCGGGTCGAGCGAGGAGGCCTTCCAGGCGGGATAGAGGCCGAAGACGATCCCGATCGCCGAGCACACGATCACCCCGGTGAGCGCCCAACCCCAGGGAAACACGATCGACACCGAGAGCATCACCGCGAGGGCGTTGCCGGCGATGGTGCCGAGCAGGATGCCCGCCAGGCCGCCCGTCACGGAAAGCACCACGGACTCGACCAGGAACTGGGAGAGGATCGTCAGCTTTCGGGCGCCGACCGCCTTGCGGATGCCGATCTCGCGGGTGCGCTCGGTCACGCTCACAAGCATGATGTTCATGATGCCGACGCCGGCCGCGAGGAGGGCGATGCCGCTGATCAGGAGCGCCCCGGCGCTCACGATGTCGGCTATCTTCGCGAAGGAGGCGACGAGCGAGTCGTTGGAGTAGATCTCGAAGTCGTTGTCCTGCTCGGGCCGCAGACCCCGGACGATGCGCATGGCGCCGATGCCCTTGTCCATCGTCGCGGTATAGTTCGTCTGGGAGGGGGCCTGCGTGGCGATGTTGACCGTGTACTGCTCGGCGCCGAAATCCATGATGAACCGCGTGATCGGGATGATCATGACGCCGTCCTCGGAGCCGCCGAACATCTGGCCCTTGGGAGCGAAGGTGCCCACCACCGTGTAGACGCGGTCATTGGCCTTGATCACCTTGCCCAGCGGATTCTCCGCGGGGAAGAGCTTCTTGACGATGTCCTGACCGATGATCGTGACCGGGCGGATCAGGTCCACGTCGCTCGCGTTGAGGTTACGGCCCGTCGCGATCTCGAACTGGTTGGCCGTCAGGAAGTGCTGGTTGGTCCCCACGAACTCGATGCCCTTGGTGGTCTTGCGGTTGGCGTACGACGCCTGGACAAGGGGGTTGCCGTTCGCAAAGATCTTAAGGCAGACGACGTCCGAGGTGCCCTGCATCAGCTCGACGTAGCGCCGGGCCTGGGTGAGCGTGATCTTCCTGCGGGACTCGTACTTGTGGGCGTCGGGTCCGTCCACCCCGAAGGCCGGAAAGCGGGAGAACTGGAACATGTTGGAACCGAGGAAGCTCAGGCCCGTCTCGATCGACCCACGAAGCGCCGACACCGCGGTCATGACGCCGATGACCGAGAAGACGCCGATCGTGATGCCCGACATGGTCAGGAACGAGCGAAGCTTGTTCACCCCGAGGGAGCCGAACGCCATCTTCAGGATCTCATTCATAGCGCAGGGCGACCACGGGATCGAGGCGGGAGGCCCCCCAGGCGGGGATGATGCCCGAGAGGACGCCGGTCGCCACGGAGACGATCATGGAGACGAAGACGAGGACGACCGAGAACTCGATCGGGAAGTTGGGCATCGCCGCCTTCACGGCGGTGAAGATCAGGTAGGTGACGCCGAGACCCACGACGCCCCCGAGGAAGCAGATCGACACCGCCTCGATCAGGAACTGGAGCAGGATCGTGAACCGGCGCGCGCCCAGGGCCTTGCGCGTGCCGATCTCCTTCGTGCGCTCCTTCACGCTCACGAACGTGATGTTCATGATGCCGATAGCCCCGACGAACAGGGAGAGTCCGGTGACGAAGAGCCCGGCCATCGCGATGCCGCGCTTGATCGGGTCGAGCTTCTCCTTGAAGACCTCGCCCCCGTTGATCGAGAAGTTGTCGGCCTGCCCCGGGAGTTGCCCGCGCACGCGGCGCACGTCCCCGGTCAGCTCCTCGCGCGCCTCGTTGATGCGGGTCTTGTCCTTCATCCGGACCATGATCTCGGTGCCGTCGTTGCGAACCCCGAAGTATTTCCGGAACGCCCCCAGGGGCATGACCATCTGGTTGTCGAAGCTGAAGAGGCCGAGGAAGGAACCCTGCCGCGCCAGGACCCCGATCACCTCAAAGGGCTGCCCCTGCACCGTGACGGTCGACCCGAGCACAGGCCGGCTGGGGAAGAGCGCCTGGGCGACGTCGCTTCCCAGAATGCACACCTGGCGGGCCGAGTCATTCTCGCTCTCCGTGAAGAGGCGGCCCTGGGCGAAGTCCGCCGTGAGTATCCGGCCGTACTCAGCCGTCGTGCCCCGGGTGAACACGTTGCTGACGCTCAGGCCGTTGGCCTTGATGTTCGTCGCCGCGGTCCCTGAGAACACCGCGAAATCGAGCTCCGAGTTCGCCGTCGAGTCGATGATTCGGTTGAGCGCGACCGCGTCCTCGGGGTGCACGTAGGGCCGGTCGACGTAGTTCCACCAGTCCTCGCTCCCGATCCACGGCCACTTGTCGACGTAGAGCACGTCGCCCCCGAGCATCGCCAGGCTCTTGTCGAACCCGATGTCGATGCCGCGGATCGCGGTGCCCATGAGGGTCACCGCTACGATGCCGATGATCACGCCGAGGGCGGTCAGCGCGGAGCGCATCTTGTTGGCCCGGATCTGGGCCATGGCGATTCGCACCGCCTCCGTGAATTCGTAGATCAGCCGGTCCATGGTCCGCACCGGTTAGTCCGTGGGGCCGTCGCTCTCGATGAGGCCGTCCCTTAGGCGGATGATCCTTCGCGCATGCCGCGCGATCGACTCCTCATGCGTCACGACGATCAGCGTGTTGCCCTGCTCGTAGAGGTCCTCGAAGAGGGCCATGATCTCCACCCCGGTCTTCGAATCCAGGTTGCCCGTGGGCTCGTCGGCCAGGATGATGGAGGGCCTGTTCACCAGGGCGCGCGCG
>CAIXHE010000118.1 GCA_903919205.1 uncultured Opitutaceae bacterium
GGCTTTGAACTGGCCACACGGCGCCGACCGGCCAACCTTCGCCCTGCGCACGCCATGACGCCCCCTACAGAAAGCACAGGCCCGGTCGAGCGCCGCCTGTCCGCGATCGTGTTCTCGGATGTGGCGGGGTATTCGGCGAGGACGCAGCGCGACGAGACCGGGACCCTCGCCCTCGTCAGGGACGATTTCGCGAGGATGGAGCAGGAGGCCGCCCTCCTCGGGGGCGAGGTGCTCAACACGATGGGCGACGGGATGCTGATCGCGTTCTCGAGCGCGGTCGAGGCCGCCACGTTTGCGCTCAAGCTGCAGGCCGAGTTCGCATACCGGCGCGCGATGAATCCACCCGAGAGGGCCCTCGTGCACCGGATGGGCATCCACGTAGGCGACGTGTTCAGGCAGGGCGGACGCGTCTCGGGCGACGGCGTCAACATCGCCGCACGCCTGCAGACCCTCGCGCCTGTGGGCGGCATCTGCGCCAGCCAGACGGTCTACGACCTGATCAGGGGGAAGATCGCGGTCGAGGCCGAGCCCCTGGGCGAAAAGGAGCTGAAGGGCATCTCCGAAAAGTTGGCCGTGTACAGCCTGCTTCTGCCCGGCTCCGAGACCCGCGCCCCCTTCAAGGGCTCCCGGCGCGCGGGCCTCGCCGCAGCGATCGCCGCCGCTGTGGCGGTCGCTGCGACCCTGGCACTCTTCCTCGACAGGAACCCTCAGCCGCAGCATCCCCCGCAAGCGGCGGTACCCTCGCCCACCCCGGCTGCGGCCCTCGCGGTCCCGGTGACAAATGAGAAGTCGATTGCGGTGCTTCCCTTCACGAACATGACCGAAGACAAGGACAGCGGCTACTTCGCCGACGGGGTGCACGAGGACCTGCTGACGCACCTTGCCAAGATCTCAGACCTCAAGGTCATCTCGCGCACGTCGGTGATGCAGTACCGGAACACCCAAAAGCCCATCGGCCAGATCGCGCGCGAGCTCGGGGTCGCCTTCGTGCTCGAGGGCAGCGTGCGCCGAGCCGGCAACCACGTGCGGGTGACGGGCCAGCTGATCCGGGCCTCGACGGACGCCCACGTGTGGGCCCAGGCCTATGACGGCGACCTGACGGATATCTTCGCCCTGCAGGCCCAGCTGGCGACCCAGATCGCCGGCGAGCTCAAGGCGACGCTCACCCACCAGGAGACGACCCTCGTCGTGGCCGCACCCTCGGTCAATGCGGAGGCCTACGCCCTCTACTTGAAGGCCCGTTCGCTGCGCGCCGGAAGTACCTACACCGACTCGGGCGATTCAGGATCTATCCGCCCGCTGCTGCAGAAAGCCCTCGCCCTGGATCCGCGATTTGTCGCGGCATGGGCCGAGCTCGCGCACACCGAGATTTCGGACTACTTCAGTAAGAACGGGGACCCAGCCGCGCTCCTGCAGTCCGCGAAGGCGGCGATCGATCATATCCAGGAGCTGGCGCCCGATTCCGCCGAGCTCCATCAGGCGCTGGGCGAATATTACCTGTTCTGCCTTTTCGATTTCACGAACGCCGCGCTTCACATCGAGCGGCGCCTCGCGCTCGAGCCCGGGAGCGCGGAGGCCATCTACGCACTCGGGCTGATCGAGCGCCGGCAGGGGCACTGGAAGCGGTCCGTCGAGCTGTTCCGGCGCGCCCGGGAGCTCGACCCGCGGAACGAGGAGCTGACGCGAATACTGCTCGACACCCTGCAATGTGGACACCACGACGACGAGGCCCAGGTCATCCGCGTCGAACTGGCCGCCCAATTCCCGGATTCGCGTTATTACACCTTCGAAAAGATGGCGTATGAATCCCTTATCACCGGTGACCCCGCGCCTGTAGAGGCATGGTTCGCGTCGTTTCCTCCCGCGGTGCGAAACTCGGACGAGGTCGTCGGAATCGAGATGAATTGGGCATGGTACCATGGGCAATGCGACCGGTACCTTAAACTCTACAACGAGCATAAGTCCGAGTCGATAGATCCACCACCTATCATACTGGCGGCCGTTCTCATCGAGGCGGGGCACCGGGACCAGGCCCGGACCGTTCTCGAGGCGAACCGCAAGCAGCTTCAGGCCGACATCGAGCACTTCCCCGATGACTTCGAGTCGTTCGCTGAACTCGGAACCACGCTCGCGATGCTAGGCGAGACGAAAGACGCCCTTGCCGCGGCGGACCGGGCCGTCGCCCTCATGCCCGAGAGCGTAGACCACCTGAACGGGATCGATCCCGCGGAGAAGCGGGTCATGACATGGGCATGGAGCGGCCGCAAGAAGGAGGCTATCGAGGAGATCGCTCGCAGGCTGCACCTTTATGGGCGATTTGACGTCTTTACCCTCGCGCATTGGCCACAGTGGCTCCCGATTCGCAATGATCCTGCGCTCCAGGCCCTTCTCAAGGACCCCGCTAACCGCACCACTCGGTTCTGAGGGCCGCGCGGTGAACGGGCGCCGGGAAGCGACCGTGGGACGGTTGGCGGTAATGCTCACACTAACTTCATGAGGTCAGTGTCCCTGCGGGCGGATCGGTCCCGCGGACGTCCACGCTGTGAAACCGCTCCTCGGAGTTCAGTGTTAACTTAGCGGCCGCAGCCTGGCTACCCGATTGGACCGACGCCGTCCCGGGTCTGAAGCCACGACGCTGGGCACCCTGAGATGATTCCGACCGCTTGGGTGCTCCAATGCCCATCCCTTCACCCCGGACCCCGGCACGTCAAAAGGGTGCCGTTGTAGGCTGGCTTTGAACTGGCCACACGGCGCCGACCGGCCAACCTTCGCCCTGCGCACGCCATGACGCCCCCTACAGAAAGCACAGGCCCGGTCGAGCGCCGCCTGTCCGCGATCGTGTTCTCGGACGTGGAGGGGTATTCAGCGCGGACCCAGCGCGACGAGACCGGGACGCTCGCGCTCGTGCGCGACGACTTCGCACGGATGGAGCGGGAGGCCACCCTCCTGGGTGGCGAGGTGCTCAACACGATGGGCGACGGGATGCTGATCGCGTTCTCGAGCGCGGTCGAGGCCGCCACGTTCGCGCTCAAGCTGCAGGCCGAGTTCGCGTACCGACGCGCGATGAGTCCCCCCGAGAAGGCCCTCGTTCACCGGATGGGCATCCACGTAGGCGATGTGTTCAGGCAGGGCGCCCGGGTCTCGGGTGACGGCGTCAACATCGCGGCGCGCCTGCAGACCCGCGCGCCCGCCGGCGGCATCTGCGTCAGTCAGACGGTCTACGACCTGATTAAAGGGAAAATCGCGGTCGAGGCCGAGTTCCTGGGAGTCCAGGAGCTGAAGGGCATCGCCGACAAGATGGCGGTCTACAGCCTACTCTTGCCCGGGTCAGAGACCCGCTTCCCGTTCAAGGGCAGCCGGCGCGGCCGCCTCACGGCGTCGATCGCCGCCGCGGTGGTGGTCGTTGCGGCCGTGGCACTGTTCCTCGGAAGACGGACGCGCCCGCTCCCCGCTGCCAACGCTGAGGAGCCCATGCCCACGCCCAAAGCGGCGCGGGCCATAAGCGAAAAGTCGATCGCCGTGCTGCCGTTCACGAACATGAGCGACGACAAGGACAGCGGGTACTTCGCCGACGGGGTCCATGAGGACCTGCTGACGCACCTCGCCAAGATTTCCGAGCTCAAGGTCATCTCGCGCACCTCGGTGATGCAGTACCGGAACACCCAAAAGCCCATCGGCCAGATCGCGCGCGAGCTGGGCGTCGCGTATGTGCTGGAAGGCAGCGTGCGCCGCGCAGGTAACCAGGTCCGCGTCACGGGCCAGCTGATCCAGGCCTCCACCGACGCCCATGTCTGGGCCCAGGCATACGACGGGGACCTGACCGACATCTTCGCCTTCCAGGCACAGCTGGCGACCAAGATCGCGGGTGAGCTCAAGGCCACGCTCAACCACCAGGAAACCGCTCTTGTCGTCGCGGCACCCACGGTCAACCCGGAGGCCTACGCCCTTTACCTGAAGGCCCGGTCATTGCGCAACAGTACCAACTACGATGAGCAAAACGGATCCGATGCCTCGCGTGCGCTGCTCGCGAGGGCCATCACCCTCGACCCGGGATTCGTGGGCGCATGGGCGGAAATCGCACACACCCACATCGTGGACCACTTCAATCGAAACGGTGACCCAGCCACGCATCTGCAGGCGGCGAAGGCCGCGATCGACCGCATGCAGTCGCTCGCGCCCGACTCCGCCGAACTCCAGCAGGCCCTGGGCGACTATTACTTGCTCTGCTTCCGCGACTACGCGAACGCCAGGCTGCACATCGAGCGGCGCCTCGCCCTCGAGCCCGGGAGTGCGGAGGCGATCTACGCGCTCGGGCTGATCGAGCGGCGGCAGGGACACTGGCTCGCGGCCGTCGAGCGGTTCCGGCGCGCCCGGGAGCTGGATCCCCGGAACACCGAGTTGGCGCGTGTCCTGTCCCACACCCTTCAATGTGGGAACCACGTCGAAGAGGCGCAGGAGATCCGCGTCGAACTCGCGGCCCAACACCCGGAATCGCGGCAATATGCCTTCGAAAAACTCGCCTACAACTCGCTCATTACCGGGGACCCCAAACCGGTGGAGGCATGGTTCGCATCGTTCTCCCCCGCCGACCGAAACTCGGACGAGGTGGTCGGAATCGAGCTCGATTGGGCATGGTACCACGGGATGCTCGAACGGTTCCTGAAGGTCTACAAACAGCACAAGTTCCCGTCCGATGGGCCAGACCTCACCGTGGCGATGGCCCTCGTCGGTCACGGTGATCAGGACGAGGCCCGAACCGTCTTGGAGGCAAACCAAAAGCGCCTTGCGGAGGCCGTCGAGCGCGACCCCGGTGATGTCAACTCCGTCGCCAAACTGGGGACCACGCTTGCGATGCTGGGGCACACACGCGAGGCCCTGGCCGCTGCGGACCGGGCCGTATCCCTCCTTCCGGAGAGCGTGGACCAAGTAAACGGGTTGGATCCCGCGGAGCAACGGATCGTCACGTGGGCGTGGTGCGGCCACAAAAAGGAGGCTATCGACGAGCTCACCCGCCGGATACGCATGTATGGACGTATTGACGTGTTCACTCTGGCGCATTCGCCCGAGTGGCTTCGGATTCGCGATGAACCCGAGTTCCAGGCCCTCCTGAGGGACCCCTTGAACCGCGCCCCCCGCTTCTGAGGGCCGGGCCCTCGCAGACGCTGATCGGCGGCGGGAACGCCCGCGTAGGAATGCAGCCCCCGGGCACCCCACCGGAGCCCGAACTCCTCTCCTCTCGCAGATTCGAATTCAACCACAAGGCGGGCATGGCCGGAGAATGGCTCCGGCGCCGATGATTCCCGCGGTCCGTTGCCGTCAGTCGAAATCACCTGGCGGCCGAGGTCTCAGCGAACGAGCGATTTCCCGGTGCAATCCACAACGGATTGGGCCTCGCGGCTCTCCAAGATCGCAGCCTCCCCTTCATGCCCCAGAACGGTTGCATTCCGCCGCTCGCGTCTGCCGCATGTGGCATGCGCCTTGCTGGCCGGCGCTTATGATATCCCGCTCGGCATCCTGGGCGGCCGCCGCGACTTGGCCGCGATCCGTGGCCATGGCGCTAATTCTGATTTCCGCGGCGACCTCGCGCGGACAGGCGGCACCCCCCGATGGGGCGGGGCGGCTGCTGGTACGCAATGGCACCATGTTCACCCTTAAGGAGGGGGAGGTTCGGCCCGGGAAAGGATACCTGCTCGTGGGCGCGGACGGACGGATCCTGCAGGTTGGGGTCGGTGATCCCCCCGCGGCAATGACGGCCGCCACGGTGGTCGATGCGACCGGGATGTTCGTCATGCCGGGATTCGTCTCCGCCCACGACCACATTTATCAGAGCGTCATGCGCGGCTTGGCCATGGATCAGACCCTTTTTGGATGGATCGACGGGGCGCTCACTCCGATCGACTCGCTCAGCACGCCGGAAGACCGCTACTACGCGACCGTGGCCGGCTGCTTCGACCTGCTCCGCCATGGGATCACGTCGGCCTTCAACTTCAACGATGCCGATGGAAACCCGGGTCTCGACCGGGAGGCGTTGCGCGGGGAGCTCGATTCCGGAATCCGCTTTGTCCATGCCTACTGCCTGCCCTTCGCCGGGACGAGGGAAAGCCGGCTGAAGGACTTCGAGGCGTTCTATTCCTATTCGCGCGCCTTCGCAGATCGGCCGACGTTCCTTTCGATCGCCCTCGGGGGCTACTCGTGCTCCACCGACGACCGCAGCTACGCCCTCTTGGAGGGCGAGATCATGCAGAAACACGGCCTTTACAATGAAGCCCATTACCAGGAGTCCCCCGACCCAGGGGAGATCACCGCCGAGAACGCGCGGTTCCCGGGTTACGTCGAGAGCGGCGAGATCGGTCCGCACCTCAGCTTTGGGCATTTCATCCACGTGGACGACGAGATCCTCCGCAAGGTGTCAAAGGCGGGGGCCGCGATGGTCTGGAATCCACTCTCCAACGGGCGCCTCGCCTCGGGCGTGGCGGACATCCCCAAGTACCGAAAGCTGGGCATCCGAATCGGGATGGGCGTCGACGGTCAGGCGAGCGCGGACGTGGCCGATCCGTTCGAGAACATGCGCACCGGCCTGTATCTCATCCGCGCCAAGTACCAGGATGCCCACATCCTCCAGCCAAGAGACGTGCTCAGCTTCCACACCCTCGGCAGCGCGGACGTGATCGGCGTAGCGGACCGGGTGGGAAGCCTCGAACCGGGGAAGTTTGCCGACTTCCTCGTGGTCGATCCGCACGCGATGGAAACGGGCCCGGTGTATGACCCCTGTGGGACGCTGGTTCTTGCCTGCGGCACCTCGAATATCTCCCAGGTCTATGTGGGCGGTCGCCTCGTGGTGGATCACGGGGTGTGTCAAAACGCCCTCTTCGCCCGAGTGAATGCAGAGGCCAACCGGCGTTTCCATGCGCTTGGGGAACGAGCCGCCGCCAAGCAGGCACCCGGCGGCTGAGTCCGCGGAGCATCGAGCTGCGACATTCCGAAGGACCTACCCTTTCGAGTGGATTGCAACACCTCGAAAGCGCCTGCAGCAAACGGCCCCAATGTTGGCAGGAATCAGGCAGCAGCGGGCCCATGGCGCCTTGACAGTGCCCCTCGTATTATAAGGCTTAATTGCATGAAAAGTACGTACAGCATCAAAGAGGCCCAGAGCCAATTTCCAAGTCTAGTGCGAGAAGCAGAGGGTGGCGGAATGGCGACGATCACCCGACACGAAAGGGCCGTAGCCTATGTACTGGGAGCCGAAGATCTTGCCGCCTTGATCGAGACGGCTGAGATTCTTGCCAATCCCGCTGCAATGAAGGCAATTGCCGATGCCGAGGCAGGACGGGGACAAGTGTATCCAATCGAAGACCTTGGGGAATGAGATATAAGGTCAGGGTGCGAGAACAGGTGAAGGCATTCGTCGAAACCTTGGCGCCCGAGTCTCGAAGAAGAATCAGAGCGGGACTGCGCAAACTCGAGATTGAAAGGGGCGATTGCATCGCCCTCAAGGAAAGGCTCGCTGGCTGCCATCGCCTGCGAATTGGCGGATATCGGGTCATTTTCCGCTATCTCCCAGGAAAGGTGATCGAATGCGTCTTTGCCGAGAGTCGCAGTCTGGTCTACCATCTCTTTGAACGTGAAGTCTTGAGTCGCCTTCGGCACGAGAAGACATAGGCCCGAGGCCGAGGCACCGGCTCGAGGAGGTGGTGCGGTCGCCGAGAATCGAACTCGGGACACCTGCTTGGAAGGCAGAGGTTTTACCCCTAAACTACGACCGCGTACAATCCAGGGCGGATGCTTCCCCCGCGGCCCGGCACCGTCAAGCCTGCGGTGCCCCCGGCAGGGGCCCTCGGCCCACCAAAATGGGTTTGCGGAGGGTGCTTCGCGGAACCATGCCTTGGGTCCCCCCATGAGCTACGCGCCCTCCCCCGCCCGCTACGCCCACCCGGACCTCTACCGCCGCTGCGGCCGCAGCGGCCTCAAGCTCCCCCTGCTCTCGCTCGGCCTCTGGCACAACTTCGGCGCGGTCGACGACTACCAGACCAGCCGCGCCATGGTGCTGCGTTCGTTCGACCTGGGCATCACCCACTTCGACCTTGCGAACAACTACGGGCCGCCGCCGGGATCCGCCGAGATCACGTTTGGCAGGATCCTGAAGGAGGACCTCGCGGGCTACCGCGACGAGCTCATCATCTCGACCAAGGCCGGCTACGACATGTGGGAGGGCCCCTACGGCAACTTCGGCTCGCGCAAGTACCTGCTGGCGAGCCTGGACCAGAGCCTCGACCGCATGGGCCTCGAGTACGTCGACATTTTCTACAGCCACCGCCCGGACCCCGAGACGCCGCTCGAGGAGACGATGGGCGCGCTGGCGCACGCGGTCCGCTCGGGCAAGGCGCTCTACGCCGGCCTCTCGAACTACGACGCCGAGCGCACGGTGCGCGCCTCGAGGCTGCTGCGCGAGATGGGCGTCCCCTGCCTCATTCACCAGCCGAAGTACAACATGATCGACCGCGAGCCGGAGAAGGCGCTCTTCGACGCGCTCGTCCAGGAGGGCATCGGCGGCATCGCGTTCTGCCCGCTCGCCCAGGGCCTGCTGACCGGCCGCTACCTGCAGGGAATCCCCGAGGATTCCCGCGCCGGCCACGACCCCCGCTTCCTGAAGCCCGAGGCCATCACCGAGGACCGGCGCTCGCGGCTCTTGCGCCTGAACGCGATCGCCCAGGCGCGCGGACAGTCGCTCGCCCAGATGGCGCTCGCCTGGGTGCTGCGCCAGCCGGCCATCACCTCCGCCCTGATCGGCGCCAGCCGCTCCTCCCAGATCGAGGAGAACATGGGCGCCCTGAAGAACCTGGCCTTCAGCCCGGATGAGCTGAAGGCGATCACCGCGGTCTGGGCCTGACGGCCCGGGCGACCTCCCAAAGGGCCCGGTTCATGCTCCAAGGCGCCCCATGATACACGACCTCAAGGGATGGATCCACACGGTGGCCGCGGTGGCGGCCATGGCCTTCGGCGCCGTCGTCTTCCTGCGGCCGAAGGGCGGCCCCGTGCACCGGTTCCTCGGCTACGCGTACTCGCTCTGCATGCTCGTGCTGATCGCGACCTCGTTCTCGATCTACCGGCTGACGGGCGGATTCAACTTCCTGCACGGAGCCTCCATCATGAGCTCGATCGGGGTCGCCTTCGGCTTCGCGCACGCGTTCCTGCGCCGGCCCCGCAACAGCTGGATCCTGCGCCACTTCTTTTTCATGAGCTGGTCGTACATCGGGCTCCTGGCCGCGTTCGTCGCGGAGATCTCGACGCGGGTCGCGATGCCCTACGTCGCCCGCCGATTCGGGAGCGGCTCGCTCCTGCCGTTCTGGTGCATCGTCGCCCTGGCCACGGCGATCGTGGTGGCCGTCGGCTGGCGGCTGGTGAACCAGAACCGCCCCCCGCTTTCCACCGCATGAGGACCGCGCTCCTCGTCATCGACGTGCAGCGCGCGTTCTTCGAGGCCGAGCCCCGGCCCCACGAGGCCGACGCCGTCGTCGACCGCATCAATGCGCTCTCCAGCCGGGCGCGCGCCGCCGAGGTGCCGGTGGTCGTCATCCAGCACGAGGCCCGCACCGACCAGGTCGAGCACGGCAGTCCGGGCTGGGAGCTCGAGCCGCGTCTGGCCGTGGTTGAGCACGACGCGCGCGTGCGCAAGACGACGCCGGACTCGTTCCTGAGAACGCCGCTCGGCGGCCTGCTCGCCGCCTGGGGCACCGAGCGCGTCGTCCTCTGCGGGTACGCCTCGGAATTCTGCATCGACACGACCGCGCGAAGGGCGGCCGCCCTGGGGTTCGCCGTCGTGCTCGCCTCCGACGCGCACACGACCCACGACGCCCCGCACCTCTCGGCGGAGCGGATCCGGGCGCACCACAACGCCACCCTTCCCGGGATCACGAGCTTCGGTCCCGCGATCGAGGCACGGCCCTCGTCGGAGATCGTGTTCGCGCGAGCCGGCTGAGCCCGACGTGAACCTGATCCTCTTCGAGCCGGCCGAGGCGGGCCTTCCGCTGCCGCTCTCGGACCCGAGGGCCGCGCACCTGCTGAGGGTGCTGCGCCGGGCGCCGGGCGACACCTTCGACGCGGGGCTCGTCAACGGGCCCCGCGGCAAGGGCACGGTGCTCGGGGTCGGGCCCGACGCGATCTCACTCGGGTTCTCATGGGGGGCCCCTACCCCCGAACTCGACCCCGTGCACCTGCTCCTCGGCCTGCCCCGGCCGCAGACCGCGCGCAAGATCCTGGGCGAGGCCGCGGCGCTCGGCGTCTCCTCGCTCCGGTTCTTTCCCTCCGAGCGCGGCGAACCCGGGTACGCGACGAGCACGCTCTGGCGGGACGGCGAGTGGCGCCGCCACCTGCTGGACGGCGCGGCCCAGGCCTTCGACACCCGCCTGCCCGAGGTGCTCCATGCCCCGGACCTCGCCTCGGCGATCGCGGGCCTTCCCGGGGGCTGCGCCCGCGTCGCCCTCGACAACTACGAGGCCCCCCGTCGGCTCGCGCCAGGGACCGCAATCGTGCCCACCGTGCTCGCCCTCGGGCCCGAGCGGGGATGGTCGGCCCCCGAGAGGGACCTGCTGCGCTCCACGGGCTTCGCGCTCGCGCACCTGGGGGCGCGCGTGCTGCGCACCGAGACCGCCGTCGTGGCCGCCGTGGCGATCCTGAAGGCCGCGGGCTAGACGGCCTTCGCCCGCGCGAAGAACGCCACGCTCGGCTGGCGCGCCCCGCGCCCGAGGCGCTTCACGCACGTCCATCCCGCCGGCGCCAGGCTCGTCTCGCCCGGCATCTCGAAGACGACCAGCCCCGCCCAGTCGGGCGCCAGGGCGGCGGAGAGCTTGGAAAACAGCACGGGGGCCACCTCGGGGATCGCGTCGTAGGGCGGGTCGACGAAGACCAGGTCCGGCGGGGCGCCCGCTCCCGTCGGCAGCGAGAGGGCGTCGGCCTCGACCGCATGAAGCTCGGCGCCGGAGGCGCCCAGGCTCTGGCAGACGGCCCCCATGTTGCGCCGCAGGCAGGCCGAGGCCTTGGCGCTGCGCTCGACGAAGGTGCCCCCGGAGGCCCCCCTGCTGAAGGCCTCGAGGCCGTAGGCCCCGCTGCCGGCGAACAGGTCGACGAAGCGGGCCCCCACCACGCGGGCGCCCAGGCTCGAGAAGACGCTCTGGCGCATGCCGTCGGTGGCGGGCCGCACGGCGTCGCCGCGCGGCACCTGCAGCTCAATGCCCCGGGCCCTGCCGCCGCTTATCCGCATGTCGGCAATTTCTCCCGGACGGTTTGCAGCTTGTGTGGATTCAGCATCTTTGTGGACGGCCCCTGGGCCGCAAATCGATGACATTGCCGCCCACCGACCACTTCAACGGGAAAACCTTCTTCAACCCAGGGGAACCCATGAACCACGGGCTCCTGCCCGTCCTGCGCTGGAAGATGTCGAGCCGGCCTACCCCCTGGCCCCGCTCGGTGCCGGTCGAGGTGCGGCCCGTGCCCCCGGCGCCGGCCGGGGAGGGCGTCACCGCGACCTGGGTGGGCCATTCCACGTTCGTCCTGCGCAGCCGTTCCGCCACGATGCTCACGGATCCGGTGTTTTCCGAGCGGGCGGGGCCCTTCTCCTGGGCCGGGCCGGGCCGGGCCACGGCCCCCGGGGTGGCCCTCGAGTCCCTGCCCAGGATCGATGGCATCCTCCTCTCCCACGACCATTTCGACCACTGCGACCTTCGATCCCTCCGGTGGCTCGCCCACCGCGACCAGCCCTGGATCGTCGCCCCGCTCGGCCACCGCGGCTTACTCGCGGGTGCCGGATTCAAGCGGATCTTCGAACTCGACTGGTGGGAGCGCTACCGCCTCGGGCCCGACGTGGAGGCCCTCATGGTGCCCGCCCGGCACTGGACCCGGCGCTCCGCGTGGGGCACCAATACCCGCCTCTGGGGCGGCTTCATCCTGACGACCGGGGGCCGGCGGGTCTACTTTGCCGGAGATTCCGGCTACCAGGCGACCCTCTTCAGGGAGATCGGGCGGCGCTGCGGCCCGGTGGACCTCGCGCTGATCCCGATCGGCGCCTACAAGCCGCGCTGGTTCATGGCCGGGGCCCACATGGACCCCCGGGAGGCGGTTCTGGTCCACGCGGACGTGGGGTCGCGGCGCAGCGTGGCCATGCACTGGGGCACGTTCCAGCTGACGGACGAGGGCCGCGAGGAGCCCGTCACGGAGCTCGCCGAGGCGGTCAGGGCGGCGGGACTGCCCGAGGGCGCCTTCACGGCGCCGGGACCGGGCGAAAGCGTCTCCGTCTAGGGGTCCGCAATTTAGCCGGGACCCGGAGGAACCTTTGATCCGGAGCTCCTGTCGCAGGACAATCTATTCCACTGTAAATGTTTGCGGATATGGCTTTCCCGCCTAGCCTAGGCTCGTGTCTTTGTTGACCCAAAGGCCAAGCACTCCATGACGCTCGCCAGGCTCTCCGTCATGATCGGCCTTGCCGCCGGTGCTGCGTCCGTGCGCGCGGACATGCCCGAGGAGAACGCCTGGCCCGTCTACGTGCTCCAGAAGGCCCCGTCCGGCGAGACCGTCTCCTGGACGGGGGCCGGTCCCCTCGCCTTCTCGGGGCCGATGCCCAGCCCGTCGCCCGGGAGGGTCGAGGGCATGCGGCCCTTCTACGTCCGCATGACCGGCGGCGACAGCGTCAAGACCGACATCCTCTATCCGCTGTTCTTCTACCGGACGTTCTCCAGCGGCTACCAGTGGTCGGTGCTGCAGCTCCTGAACGGCTCGGGCACCTTCCACAAGGACGGCGTGCCCGAGGGCCCGGTCGACCGGCACTTCGACCTCTGGCCCTTCTACTTCTCGCACGAGAGCCTGAATCCGGACGAGAGCTACCGGGCGCTCCTGCCGGTCTACGGCGACATCCGGTACCGGCTCGGCTACCAGGAGCTCTTCTGGGCCCCCTTCCCCGTATACGTGCGGACGCAGAAGGAGGGCGTGAAGACCACCTACGTGCCCTGGCCGATCGTGCGCGTCACGACAGGCGAGGCCCACGGGCTGGGCCTGTGGCC
This sequence comes from uncultured Opitutaceae bacterium, assembly GCA_903919205.1. Classification (GTDB taxonomy): domain Bacteria; phylum Verrucomicrobiota; class Verrucomicrobiia; order Opitutales; family Opitutaceae; genus Palsa-1447. Next base: position 13,050 of record CAIXHE010000118.1, read on the forward strand.
CCTTTACGGGCACACGGACGGCCCGCTGCGCGAGCACCACACGTTTTTCCTGTGGCCCCTCGGCTGGGACAACACGCTCGAGCCGCTTCCCCAGGACCCCGACGGATCGCCCGTGCGCACGCAGCTCGGCATCCTGCCCTTCTACACCCGGGAGACCGGACCGGGCATCCGCAGCGAGTCCTACCTGTGGCCCTTCTTCGGCTACACCGAGAAGACCTCGCCCCTGCGCTACAGCGAGCGCCGGTACTTCTGGCCCTTCCTCGTGCAGGGCCGCGGCGACGAGAACAAGTCGCTCGAGCGCTGGGCGCCGTTCTACACGCACTCCTCCTACAAGGACTCGGGCTCGACCTGGGTGATGTGGCCGCTCTGGCACCGCACCACCTGGTCCGACAGCGACCTCGTTCAGGAGCGCACGCAGTTCTTCTACTTCCTCTACTGGTCCCTGGACCAGTCTAGCGCCTCGCGGCCCGCCCTCGCCCACGCCCACAAGACGCACCTGTGGCCGCTCCTCAGCGTCTGGGACAACGGTGCGGGAAGCCGCCAGGTGGAGATCCCGAGCCCGATCGAGGTCTTCTTCAACAGCAACCCGGACATGCGCGCAACCTGGACGCCCCTCTTCTCGGCCTACCGCTTCGACCACAGCCCGGACGGCGAGTCGCGCACCACGATCCTCTGGGGTGCCCTCACGTGGCGCCGGGACCGGCGCGACGGCCTGAGCGAGTTCCACCTGGGCCCGCTCCTCGGGATGCGCCGGGACGGCGAAGAATCCCATTGGAGCATCTTAGGATTCGATTTTGGGCCAAAACCGGCCAATAATGGGCCTTCCGGCCGCTGACATGAAGCAACTGAACGCAATTTTCGAGGGGGTGGGCAGCGTCGTACAGCTGTTCCTGCGCTCCGCCTCCTACGCGGGCTCCCTGCCGCGGCAGTGGTCGCGCTTCATCGAGCAGTGCTACCTGATCGGCTACACGACGCTGCCGATCGTCGCCATCCTGAGCTTCTTCATCGGCACGGTGCTCGCCCTCGAGGCCGGCTACGCGATGGAGGGCTTCGGGGCCAAGGAGTTCATCGGGAGCCTGGTGGGCCTGTCCATGGCCAGGGAGCTCGGGCCCATGATGACCGCCGTCCTGCTCGCGGGCCGCGTCGGCTCGGCGATCACCGCGGAGCTCGCCTCGATGACGGTCTACCAGGAGATCGACGCCCTGAAGACGATGAACATCCAGGCCGCCAAGATCCTGGTGCTGCCGCGCCTGGCGGCCGTCCTCGTGATGATGCCCGTCCTGATCGTGATCGCGAACATCGTGGGCTGGTTCGGCGGCTCGGTCGTCGCCCGCTACGTGAGCTACGTGGGGATCAGCCCCGAGGCCTATTTCGCCGCGCTGCGGCACTTCACCAAGTTCAAGGACGTGATCAACGGCGTGGAGAAGGCGGAGGTCTTCGGGTTCGTGGTGGTGCTCGTGTGCTGCGACATCGGGCTGAACACGCGCGGCGGCCCTCGCGAGATCGGTGCGGCCGTCACCCGGGCGGTGGTAGTCTCGCTCATCCTGATCCTGGTCCTCGACTACTTCGTCACGAAGATCCTCCTCTAAACCCGCACCCGAGATGAGCCCTCCCTGCAACATGACACGCAATCCCTTCACGGGAGCCGAGGCCGTCGCCGTGGGCGTCGAGGTCGATCACGTGTTCAAGGAATTCGACGGCGGCCAGGACGTGCTTCGCAACGTCAGCCTGAGGGTCGAGCCGGGCGAGATCTTCGTCATCATGGGGCCGAGCGGCTCCGGCAAGAGCGTGCTCCTTCGCCAGATCGCGGGCCTGGACACGCCGACCAGCGGACGGGTCCTCGTCGACGGGCTCGACCCCGCCCTCGAGGAGACCCGCGCCAAGGTGAGGCTCGCCCTCGTCTTCCAGGCCGGCGCCCTCTTCAACTCGCTCAGCGTCTACGACAACCTGGCCCTCTACCCGCGCGAGCACCGCCTCGGCAACGAGGCCGCGATCCGCGCCAAGGTGACGCACGCGCTCAAGATCCTCTCGGTCGAGGACGCCGCGGAGAAGTTCCCCTCCGAGCTCTCCGGCGGCATGAAGAAGCGCGTGGCGATCGCCCGAGCGCTCGTAATGGAGCCCCAGCTGCTGCTCTACGACGAGCCGACCAGCGAGCTTGACCCGGTCATGTCGGCCACGATCACCGAGATCATCGCCACCCTCAAGAACGAGTACAGCGTCACAAGCGTCGTCGTGACCCATGACCGCGAGCTCGCCCTCACGATAGGCAACCGCATCGCGATCCTGATGGACGGCGAGATCCTGCTGATCGCGACGCCCGACGAGCTCAGGGCCTCCAAGGATCCCCGGATCACCGACTTCCTGAACCCGGTCATCGACATCCAGCACCCCCGCTTCAAGAAGCTAGAAACCCAAGCAACCACATGAACACCACACAGCAGACCGCACGCGTCGGGCTCTTCTTCCTCCTGGGGGTGGCCCTGATCTGGGTCACCTTCGAGACGCTGAGCGACGGCAAGTTCTTCGAGGAGCACCAGCACAAGCTGGTCGCACGATTCAACGACCTGCGCCAGCTTAAGGTCGGCGACGAGGTGCGGCTGGCGGGCGTCCGCGTGGGTTCGGTGCAGGCCACCCGCCTTGCGGGGCGGCAGGCCGAGGCCGTGCTCCAGATCGACCCCACCGTTGCAATCGCCAACGACTCGACCGCAACGATCGAGATGGCGGGCCTGATCAGCGGCAACTACATCTCGATCGACATGGGCAGCATCGGTGCGCCCGCGCTGGCCGACGGCGCGGAGATACGCACGGTCGAGACCCCCGACCTGAACACGCTCATGGCCGACATCGGCGGCCTGGGCAAGCAGCTGCAGTCCTCTCTCGGCTCGTTCAGCGCCGCGCTCAACGGGGACCCGTCCAAGGGCGGGGGCATCCTACAGAAGCTCGACAAGCTTGTGACCGAGAACTCCGAGCGGGTGAATGCGACCATGACCAACCTCCAGCAGATCACCGACAAGATCAACCGGGGCGACGGCACGCTCGGCAAGCTGGTCAACGACCCCAAGCTGCATGACGAGATGCTGGCAACGGTCGACGAAATCAAGGCGGCTGCGAGCCAGGCCAAGGAGTTCGTCGCGAACGCCGAGGGCGTCATGGACCAGATCAAGTCCGGCAAGGGCACGCTGGGCACGCTGGTCTACGACCAGAAGGCGGCCGACGACATCCGCGCCTCGCTGGCCAACATCCGCTCGGTATCCGACAAGCTCGCCAAGGGCGAGGGCACGCTCGGGAAGCTGATCAACGACCCCGGCCTCTACGACAGCGCGCAGGTGACGATCAAGAAGGTCGACCGCACGCTCGACGGGCTCAACGACTCGGGCCCCATCACCGCCGTCGGGATCGTGGCCAACGCCCTGTTCTAAACGGGCTTGCCCTCCGCGCCGCCGAGGCTTCCCCTAACCCCTATGAAATCCCTGCGACACCTCCTGCTCGCCTGCACCGCCGCCCTGCTCCTCGCCTCGGCTGCACGCGCCTCCGACTGGTCCGAGGACTACGCGGCCGCCCAGGCCCTTGCCAAGAAGGAGCACAAGTACGTGCTCCTCGACTTCACCGGCTCCGACTGGTGCAGCTGGTGCAAGAAGACCGACGCCGAGGTCTTCTCGACGCCCGCCTTCAAGGACTTCGCCGACAAGAAGCTCGTGCTCGTGACCGTGGACTTCCCGCGCAAGCGCGAGCTGAGCGACGCCGTGAAGGCCCAGAACGAGAAGCTGAAGAACACCTATTCCGTGCAGGGCTACCCCACCCTCGTCGTGCTCGATCCCGACGGCAAGACGGTGTTCACGCAGGAGGGCTACGAGCCGGGCGGCCCCGAGGCCTTCATCGCGAAGTTCCCGAAGTAGGCCCGGCGGGGCGGCGGCGCCCGCTCAGACCTTGGGACCGCGCTGCGCCAGGTTGCGCGCGCGCAGCCGCAGCCCGTTCAGGCGGATGAAGCCCGTGGCGTCGCTCTGGTTGTACCAGCTCTTCACCCCCTCCATCGAGGCCACCTTGAGGTCGTAGAGCGAGTACTTGGACTTGCGCCCGCAGGTGATCACATTGCCCTTGTAGAGCTTGAGGCGCACGGTGCCCGTCACGAACTTCTGGCTCTCGTCGACCAGCGCCTGCAGGGCCTCGCGCTCGGGGGCGAACCAGAAGCCGTAGTACACGAGCTCCGCGTACTTCGGGATCAGCGAGTCGCGCAGGTGCATCACCTCGCGGTCCATCGTGAGCGACTCCACCTGGCGGTGGGCGTGCACCAGGATGGTGCCGCCCGGCGTCTCGTAGACGCCGCGGGACTTCATGCCGACGAAGCGGTTCTCGACCAGGTCCACCCGGCCGATGCCGTGCTTGCCTCCGAGCTTGTTCAGGGCCTTGAGCACGCCCGCAGGCGTCAGGCGCCTGCCGTTCACGGCGACGCAGTCGCCCTTCACGAAGTCCAGCTCGACGTACTCGGGGCGGTCGGGGGCGTCCTCGGGCGACACCGACAGCTTGAACATCGCCCGGTTGGCCTTGGTCGTCGGGTCGAACCACGGGTCCTCGAGGATGCCGGCCTCGTAGGAGATGTGGAGCAGGTTGCGGTCCATCGAGTACGGCTTCTTGACCGAGGCCTCGACCGGGATCTTGTGCGCGCGGCAGTACTCGATCATCTCCGCGCGTCCCGGGAACGTCTCCCGGAAGGCGTCGAGCTTCCACGGGGCGATGATCGCGAGGTTCGGGGCGAGCGCCATGTAGGTCAGCTCGAAGCGGCACTGGTCGTTGCCCTTGCCGGTGGCGCCGTGGGCCACCGTGTCGGCCTTCTCCCGGCGGGCGATGTCGATCTGCGCCTTGGCGATCAGGGGCCGCGCGATCGAGGTTCCGAGGTAGTACTGGCCCTCGTAGACCGCGTTGGCCCGCACCATCGGGTAGATGAAGTCCCTCGCGAACTCCTCCACCAGGTCGAGCGTGTAGTGCTTGGAGGCGCCCGTGCGGCGCGCCTTCTGGGGCAGGCCCTTCAGCTCCTCCTCCTGGCCGATGTCAGCCGCGAACGTGATGATCTCCGCGTCATAGGTCTCGCGAAGCCACTTGACGATGACGGAGGTGTCGAGGCCGCCTGAGTAGGCGAGGACGATTTTCATGGGAGGATTCTTTGGAGTTCGGGAGGAAAGGGGGAACGGATCCCCGCGGGCGCGGGAAGGCAACGTTACACCGCCCCGGGCGCCCTATTGCGAGTCAGAAACGGGGCGCCCCCGGTGCGCGGCGCGACGAGGCCGCGCAAAAAAAAGGCGCCGGCCGCGACGGCGCGGCCGGCACCCGGGGTTCCGCCCATGACGGGACGGAATGCGCTGACCTCAGCCTAGAAGTGGATCGTGACGTCGCACGAGAAGGTCAGCTGGGAATTCTTGGTGCCGTTGTCATAGGCGCCGGCCAGGGTCTCGACGGCGCCACTCGAGTTGTCGGGTCCCGACGCGCTCTCCAGGCTGTTCGCCTTGAAGCTGTGGTCGAAGCGGATCTCGGGGCGGAAGACGACCAGCTTGTTCAGCCACCAGGTGATCGACAGCGTGCCCTCGTAATAGGGGGAGGCGTAGCCCGAGCGGAAGCCCGACGGGTCGTCCCACCACTCGTTGCGCACCGTGAAGAACGCGTTGGGCCCGATGCGGAAGCATGTGTAGTTGAGGAGGCCGCCCGCCCAGACATAGCCGTCCTTGACCGGGAAGAATCCGTCCACGAAGGGCACATAGGAGGTCGGCCCCGTCGAGGATCCCTTCTGGTACATGTACTGGCCCTCGAACGTGGTCCACACGATGTCGTTGAACTTGTGGCTGTAGCTCTCGATGCACTCCTGCAGGTTGTTGAACCCGAAGTGGCCGTTGTTGACCGAGTTCATGCCCACGTAGAACGAGTCGTGGCCGCCCTTGTCGATGTACTGGACCATGACCGAGAGCGTCGGCTGGACGCCCGGGTCCTTGGCCCACGGGGCGATGTCGACGCCGTCGGCCAGGCCCACCTGGAGCAGCCAGGAGCTGTTCAGCTTGGTGCCGGTCCAGATGCCCCACAGCGTGTAGTCGTCGAACGAGTAGACGAGCGAGTGGCTGGCCGTCAGGTTGTTCGGGGCCAGCTGCTGCTCGATGTCCGGCAGCGAGATGATGCGCCCGATGATGATGTTCTCACCCTGGGCGATCGTCGGGATGTAATAGTTGACGTAGGCCATCGGGGTGTCGAATCCACTGTACTTGTTCTTGTAGAACAAGTTCTGGTCGTTGATGTAGCCCTTCGAGCCCATGAAGCGGTAGTCCAGGCCGTAGAGCAGGGCGAGGCGGAAGCCCCAGTCGTTGTGGTCCGTCTGGTTCTCGTCAGCCATGCGCTCGATGTAGAGCACGTCCTGGTCGTTCTCGATGTGGTTTCCCCGCTCCTCGTAGACCTCGGGGTAGTTGCTCACCTGGCTCGGGCCGGTGTTCCTGGAGGTGCTGATGTTGCCGCTGACCTCGATCCATCCGTAGAGCTGGATGCGGCTGTCATACCACCACTTGCCGTTGGGCCCGTCATAGAGGGCCTGCATCAGGGGATAGGGGTTGTCGCGCAGGGCGCCCGGGTCACCGATCACGTTGGGTCCGCCGCCGAGCTGCCAGTCGCCGTCCGGATAGGGCGGGCTGTCAAACGGCGGGTCGCCAATGCGGCGCGAGGGGGCAGCCGGAGGGGAGCCCGCGGGCGGCGGCGTGGGCGCCGTATAGCTCGGGGTGCCCATCTGGGAGACGTAGGCCTCGCCGAGTCGGTCCCAAAAGCCGACCGCCTGCTTGGCCCCGTAGGGGGGCGCCGGCGTCGGGGTTGGCGTCGGTGCGGCCGCGGGGGTCTGTCCGAAGGAGGGTGCGACCATTCCAAGGAGGACCACTCCCAGGGCGGCGAGCCCCGGCGTCCGGCAATTCCAGCGCGTTCTCTGTGTTCTATGGTTCATCAGGTGTGTTCTTGGGCCCCATGGCCGTTGGGTTACTAGGTGTCGGTTGCTTGTTGTCTGTCCCTGCCACTGCAAAGGGATATCCTCGGTGTGTTCGGTCGGCCCCGCGAGCCCCGACGAGGAAGACGGCCGCGAAATCATGCGCCCATTTCACCCGGCGTATATATTCCCGCATTTCACCCCGAGAGCGTCCCTCGCGGCGGGTGTATCACCATCGGCTTTACACCGTGCGCTTCCTTGCACGGGGGCTTCTCTCCTATCTTGTTCGCCATCAATCGGGATGATTTTAGCCTGCCTCATGCGCCGGTTCATATAGCGCCCCATATGCCACCACGGATTAAGGGGATGTTAACAGAACGATCCCCTTGATAACAAAAGGTGAACAGCGTCTCGAGAATCGGCATATCAAAATGAGTGCCTACGCCATTTGCTAAGAAATCATTTCGAAGGAGCGCACGGCGGGACTCCGAATTCACCGACACCCGCAGGGGTCGCCGAGCCGACGGCGTCCATTGACGTGGGGACGCGCTTCCGGGACACGAGGAGCTTCCTCTTGTCTTTCCCCCCATCTTCAGGCACGGCCTTAGTCGGCCCACCCCACCCAGGCCTCACCCCACCCCATGCCCGTGAAATCCTCGCCCACCCTGCGATCCCTCCTTTGGGTGCCCTCGCTGTACCTCGCGATGGGCATCCCCTACAACGTCGTGAACGGCACGGCCGTCAGGATGTACAAGTCCCTCGGTTACGCCGACAGCCAGATCACGGTCGCAATAGGCAGCATCGGCATCGCCTGGTCGCTGAAGCCCCTCTGGGCCGCCTTCCTCGACATGTACCGCACGAAGCGCTTCTTCGTGATCTCGATGGAGCTCCTGATCGCCCTGCTGCTGCTGGGCGTAGCCATGAGCATCCCCACCTCGGGCTTCTTCCAGACGAGCATCGCCATCCTCTGGGTCACCGCCTTTGCGTCCTCCACCCAGGACATCTGCGGGGACGGGATCTACCTGACCGCGATGGACAAGCCGACCCAGGCGCGGCTCGCCGGCATGCAAAGCATGTTCTGGGTCCTCGGCAAGGTGCTGGCCGCCGGCATCCTGATCTCGGTGCTCGACCGCGTGCGGGTGTCCCAGGGCTGGACCCAGCCCCGCATGTGGCAGACGGTGATGGCGGTGAGCGCCGCGGGCATGGCCGCCCTTGCCGCCTACCACGTCTTCTTCCTGCCGGCGGGCAGCGTGACCGACCGGCCGGGAAGCGCGCGGCAGGTCGTCACCGACTTCGTCGGAACCGCGACCACGTTCTTCCACAAGCGCGCCTTCTGGGGCATGATCGCCTTCGTGTTCCTCTACCGGCTGGGCGAGGGCCTGATCCTGCAGGAGGGCCAGCTCTTCCTCCAGGGCGCGCAGTCAAGGGGCGGGCTCGGGCTTACGGCCGGGGAGGTGAGCAACATCGAGGCCGTCTACGGCACCGTGACCCTGATCGTGGGCGGGCTGCTGGGCGGCTGGTTCGCGGGCCGCGTCGGCCTGAGCCGCGCGCTCTGGGTCCTGGGTCTCTTCCTCAACATCCCCCACTTCACGTACATCTACCTGAGCCATTTCGCGGCCGCCGGCCACGGCGTCGGCTACGGCACGATCGTCACCATGGTGAGCATCGAGAAGTTCGGCTACGGCTTCGGGATGGTCGGCAACATGATCTACATGATGCAGCAGCTGGCCCCCGGCCGCTGCACCATGACCCACTACGCCTTCGCCACGGCGCTCATGAACCTCGTCCTCGTGCCGACCGCGATGGTGTCGGGGCCGCTCGCGGACTGGCTAGGGTTCTCCACCTTCTTCCTGGTCGTCATGCTGGCGTCCGTCCCCTCGGTCCTGGCCGCCTGGAGGGCGCCCTTCCCCCTGCGCGAGGAGGACGAGGAGGCGCTCGCCGACATCGGAAGCCAGGCGGTCACGACCGTCGACGACCCGTCGCGGCTGACGGCCACCGAGCGGGCCGTGCAGGCCCTGGCCGGGCGCGCCTCGGTCTACGCCATGCTCAACATCCTCACGGTCCTGATCGTGGACGCCCGGATCCTCGGCTCGCTCCAGGGCCAGCCCGCGGGCACCGGGCAGGTGCAGTTCGCGATCCTGCTCGGGGTCGTCGCCGTGAAGGGATTCTTCGCCTTCCGTACGTTCAGCCTCTCCCGCGAGGCCCAGGCCGTGGCGGGGCCGGCCACGGCGCAGGCCTACCTCGGCAACGCGAAGGGGGCCCGGGTCGCCACGGGCATCTGCGCCGCGGCCACCGCCTGCGTCCTCGTCTTCGCGGCCCGCGTCGCGTTCTGAGCGATGCCGCCGCCGGGCCGGGGGGAGTCTTGGCACGTGCACTGCTGACAGCCTTCCATGCCCCCTCTGCGCTCCCTCACGACATGTGCCCTCTCGCTCGGCATTCTGGCGGCACGCGGTCTCGGTGGCGCGTCCGCGTCGCAGGGCGACGACCCGGGCTGCACGGCGCAGGACCGGGTCTTCATGGCCCGCGCCTACGAGCTCGCGAGGTACGCCACCACCCACGGGGGCGGCCCCTTCGGCGCCCTCCTCGTGAAGGATGGCAAGGTCCTCGCGGAATACTCCAACTGCGTCCTCTCCACCGGCGACATCACCAAGCACGCCGAGACCGGGCTCATCTCCGCGTTCAGCCCGAAGATCGACCGCGCCACCTTCGAGAAGTCGACGCTCTACACGAGCACCGAGCCGTGCGCGATGTGCTGCGGGGCCATCGCGTTCTCAGGCATCGGGCGCATGGTCTACGGCGCCTCCGAGGCCCCCTTCCTGCAGGCGATGGGGCTGCCCCCGGACACCCATCCCCTGACCAGCCACGAGATCCTGGCCCGGATCGCGCCGACCGTCAAGGTACTCGGCCCCCTGATGGAGCCCGAGGGTATCGTCATTCACCAGGAATTCTGGCCGAAGCACCCCGAGGACATCGGCAAGCTTTA
>CAIXHE010000119.1 GCA_903919205.1 uncultured Opitutaceae bacterium
ACCGCGAATGAGGCCACGGACCTGGTGGTCTTCCGCGGGCGGCTGCTCGAGCACCTGCGCAAGGACCTGCGCCTGGTCAAGCGGTAGTGGCCTGGCGCACCAACGAGGCGATGGGCTCGGCGAGCTCGAGGCTTCGGGCCAGCTCCTGCGCCCGCGGGCTCATCTTGCGCCACGTCTTGCGCAGGATATCGACGAACTTCTCGGCCGGGTAGTGCGCGTGCTGGGCGGCGAAGGCCTGGATCTCGCTCTCCAGGAACGTGAGCACGGCGGCGTCCTCGAGGGCCTGGGTGCCGGGGTTTGTCTTCAGGCCGGTCTTGGATACCCAGGTGGCGGCGGCGTCCGCGCTCTGCGCGGGGAGGCCCGCCTCGATCATCAGCTCGCGGGCGCGTTCCGCCTGCGTCACGTAGAGCGAGCGCCGCCAGGCGAGGTAGCCCGCCTTGCCCTCCGGGAAGGTCTCCCGCGGAACCCTCCAGCGCTCGAGGTGCTGGCAGCGCGCAGCCAGGCGCAGCACCGCGTCCGCGCGCGGCACGATGCGGGCGACCCATGCCTCCACATGGTCCGCGTAGGCGAGCTCCGCCGGTCGCCCGTCGGGCGCACGGCGTGGGTCGGCGGCGTGCGCGGCGTCGATCAGCGCGCGGGCCTTCTCGAGGGGCTCCATCTCAGGGCTTGGACTCCCCCAGCACCTTGATCGCCTCCTCGGCGTCCTCCTCGTTCACCTGGAGCCGGAAGCTGCCCAGCTGCCCGCGGTAGGTGACGCTCTCCTCGTCGGGCACGAACGCCTCGATCCCGCTAGAAGCGAGCACCGAACGCAGCAGCAGGGCCTCGTCCAAACTCGCGCACTGGGCCACGGTTGTCATGACGAGCGGGGCCGCCTCAGGTGACCTTCTCCTCGAGAAGGGCGAGCAGTTCTGCCTCGGAGACGCGCCGCTGCTGCATGGAGTCGCGGTCGCGCAGCGTGAAGAGGCCGTCCTTCTCGATCGTGTCGAAGTCGATGGTGACGCACCACGGGGTCCCGATCTCGTCCTGGCGGCGGTAGCGCCGGCCGATCGCGCCGGACTCGTCGTAGAACACGGCATACCGTCGCTGGAGGCGCTTGTGGAGCTCGCGTGCGCGGCTCACGAGCTCGGGCTTGTTCTTGAGGAGCGGGAAGACGCCCACCTTGACCGGCGCGATGCGGGGGCTGAGCCGGAGCACCACGCGCTTCTCGACGGCGCCCTTGTCGTCGGTCACGTCCTCCTCGGCGTAGGCCGAGCAGAGGACGGCCAGGAAGATCCGGTCCACGCCCACCGCCGGCTCGATCACGTGCGGCACGAACTTCTTCTTGGTGGCCTCGTCGAAGATGACCTGCGGCACGCCGCTGTGCTTCTCGTGCTGCTTCAGGTCGTAGTCCCCGCGCGCCGCGATCCCCCAGAGCTCCTGCACCCCGAACGGGTAGCGGAACATGATGTCGGTGGTGCCGCGCGAGTAGAAGGCGAGCTTCTCCTTCGGGTGGTTGTACTCGGAGAGGTGGGACTCCGGCAGCCCGATCGACAGGAGCCAGTCCTTGCACCAGTTGATCCACTCGCGGTGGCACTTCGCCCAGTCCGCGTCCTCGTGGATGAAGTACTCCATCTCCATCTGCTCGAACTCGCGCGACCGGAAGATGAAGTTGCGCGGCGTGATCTCGTTGCGGAAGGACTTTCCGATCTGGGCGATGCCGAAGGGCAGCTTCACGCGGCCGGTGTCGACCACCGACTTGAAGTCCACGAACATGCCCTGGGCGGTCTCGGGCCGCAGGTACGCGACCGACGAGCCGTCGGTCATGGCGCCCACGTTCGTCTGGAACATCATGTTGAACGAGCGCGGCTCGGTGAGGCTGCCGGGCTCCCCGGTGGCGGGCGAGGGGATGAGGGCGATCTCCTCGGGGCGCGCCTCGGTCATGTCGCGGGGCTTCACGGCCTCGAGCTTGCCCTGGATCGCCCGCTTGCGCTTGAAGGCTTCGGCGGCCTCCTGGAGCTCCTCGGCGGTGCGCTCGCTCTCGAGCGCGCTCACGTAGCCGACCGTCTGCCCGTCGACGACGACGGGCGCGAAGAACAGCTGGTCTGCGCGGTAGCGCTGCTTGCTCACCTTGCAGTCGACCAGCGGGTCGCTGAAGCCCGCCACGTGGCCCGAGGCCTCCCAGACCTTCGGGTGCATGATGATGGAGGTCTCCACGCCGACGATGTCGTCGCGGCGGCGCACCATGTCGCTCCACCAGCAGTCGCGGATGTTCTTCTTCAGCTCCGCGCCGAGCGGCCCGAAGTCAAAGAAGCCGTTGAACCCGCCGTAGATCTCGGACGACTGGAAAATGAACCCGCGGCGCTTGCAGAGCGCCACGAGGGTTTCCATGGAAACGGAGGGGGTCGGGTTCTGGGACATGACCCCGAGACATACCGGTCCCGGGGCCCCCCGGTCAATTCCCGCCTTCGTCGAGCCCGCGCTTGCGGATGAGCGGTCCGACGTCCGGGTCCGAGCCCGTGAACTCGTGGAAGAGGGTCATCGCCTCGACGCTGCCGCCGTTGGAGAGGACGGTCGCGCGGAAATGGTCGCCGCTCGTGCGGTTGAGTCCCCCGTGGGTCTTGAACCACTCGATGCTGTCGGCAACGAGCACGTCGGCCCAGATGTAGGCGTAGTAGCCCGCCGCGTAGCCGCCCGAGAAGGAGTGGGAGAAGTAGGTGCTGTGGTAGCGGGGCGGCACGGCGGCGAACCCGACGCCGTATTTCTTGAAGACCTGGTCCTCAAAGGCCGGCACGTTGGTCGGGACCTTCCCCGGGGCGTACTCATGCCAGGAGAGGTCGATCAGGGTCGCCTTGAGGTACTCGAGCGTCGCGAAGCCCTGGTTGAACTTCTGGGTTGCGACCATCTTGTCGAGCAGCGCCTGCGGGATCGGCTCGCCCGTCTTGTAGTGCTTGGCGTAGTTGCGCACCACCTCGGGCCAGGAGGCCCACATCTCGTTCACCTGGGAGGGGTACTCGACAAAGTCGCGGGGCACGCTGGTGCCCGCGAAGGTCGGGTAGTGGACCTTGGAGAACATGCCGTGCAGCCCGTGCCCGAACTCGTGGAAGAGCGTGGTCACCTCGTCGAACGTGAGGAGCGTGGGCTCGCCAGCGGCCGGCTTCGGGATGTTGTGGTGGTTCGCGACCACCGGCCCGTAGCCGAGCAGCGAGGACTGCGACACGTACTCGTTCATCCAGGCGCCGCCGTTCTTCGACGGCCGTGCATAGAAGTCCTCGATCAGGATCGCCAGGTGCTTGCCGTCCGCGTCAAAGACCTCGAAGACCCGGACGTCGGGCTGGTAGACCGGCAGGTCGTGTCGCTCCTTGAAGGTGAGGCCGTAGAGGCCGTGCGCGGCGAAAAAGACGCCGTCCTCCAGCACGTGGTTCAGCTCGAAGTAGGGCTTCAGCTGGCTCTCGTCGAAGGCGTAGCGCGCCTTGCGCACCTTCTCGGAGTAGTGGGCCCAGTCCCACGAGGCGACCTTGAAGCCGCCCTTCTCCTGGTCGACCAGGGCCTGCATGTCGGCGGCCTCGCGGCGGGCCTTCGCATCGGCGGCGGGAGCCAGCTTGGCGAGGAGCGTGTCGATGTTGGCGACGTTCATCGCGGTCTGGTCCTCGACGCGGTACGCGGCGAAGCTCGTGTAGCCCAGGGCCGCCGCCAGCTCGGCGCGGGCCTGCGCGATGCGGACGACCACGGCCTGGTTGTCGTAGGGGCCGCCGTGGCTGCCGCGGGCTTGGGAGGCCTCCATGAGGCGCTGGCGCAGGGCCCGGTCCGTAAGGTCCTTGAGCGGGGGCTGGCCCGTCGTGTTGAGGAGCCGGATCTCGTACTTGCCCTCCTGCTTGTCGGCCTTGGCCAGCGCGGCCGCCGACTCGATCTCGGCGTCGGAGAGCCCCGCCAGCTGCGCGCGGTCGGCAACGAAGACGGAGTCGGCGTTCTTCTCCTTCAGCACGTTCTGGGTGAAGGTGGTCTGGAGGCTGGCGATCTCGGCGTTCAGGGCCTTGACCTTGGTCTTCTCGGCCTCGGTCAGGTTGGCGCCGGCGCGCACAAAGTCGCGGTGGTAGCGCTCCAATAGGCGGAGCGACTCGGCGTCCAGGCCGAGCGTGGCCCGCGTGTCGTAGAGGGCCTTGATCCGGGAGAAGAGCGCCGCGTTAAGGTAGATCGCGTCGCTCTGGGCCGACAGGCGCGGAGCCATCTCGCTCTCGATCTTCTGCATCTCGTCGTCCGTGTTGCACCCGTTCAGGTTGAAGAACACCGTCGAGACGCGGTTGAGGACCTGGCCCGAGCGCTCCAAGGCGACGATCGTGTTCTCGAAGGTCGGCTTCTCGGGGTTGGAGGCGATGGCCTCGATCTCCTTCAGCTGGTCCGCCATGCCCTTCTCGAAGGCGGGCCGGTAGTCCGCGTCCTTGATCTTGTCGAATTGCGGATAGTGGAAGGGCAGGGGGCTCTCCGCGTAGAAGGGATTTTCGGGCATGGGGGTCCCCGGTTCGGGGGCGCTTACGGCGAGGGAGGCGAGGACACAGGTGGCGAGGGCGACAGCGCCGCCCCGCAGGGGGTTGAATGCGTGCATCACCCGACGAAACCCTATCCGAGGAGGGAGGCAAGTCCCGCGCGCAGGCTCGCCGGGAGCGAACTATAGTGGTCCAGGCCCGGCAGACGCTCGGTGGTGATGCGCAGCCCGTCGAACGGCTGCTCCTGGAGCTGGCGCTCGAGCAGGGAAAGGTCCCCGGTCATCGACGGCGTCTCCTCGAGGCCGACGCCCAGGTACAGGTGCCCGGGCAGGCTGCGCCTGCGCCGCCGCAGGCGGGCGATCAGGCCCAGCACGCTGCGGTTGTCCCACCAGATGGAGGGCGCGCTCGCCAGGGCCCCCTGGAAGAAGGGCTTGGCCTGGAAGAAGGCGTGGAGCACGAGGAGCGACCCAAGGGAATGGCCGGCGATGATCCTGCGCGAGGCGTCGAGGCGCAGGCGCTCCTCCAGTTCGGGCCAGAGCTGGCCGGTCAGGTAGTCGACAAACGGGTCGGCCCCGCCGCTGCCCGGCTCGTCGGCCGACGCGGTCGGCGTGTAGTCGCGGCCCCGTAGGTTGCCGGGCTGCCCGAAGCTGGCCCCGTAGCCCACCGCAATGATGGCCGTCGCGGGGATCTTGCCCGCGGCCTGGAGCTCCCGAGCCGCGGACACCGCCATGTCAAAGACGAAGTCGCCGTCCATGAACACGACGCCGGTGAGCGGGCCCCTGCGGGTGCCCGTCTCGGGAGCGTCTATGTAGATCGGGTAGTCGGTTCCGGTCTCGCGCGAGCGCGAGACGAAGGCGGGCGGCCTGGACGTGAGCTTCGGTTTCATGGGAAAGGTCAGCGGTTGCCGGCCAGCTCGGCCTCGGCGCGCGCCGCGCGCCGCGAGCCGCCGATGTCGGGGAGGAACCAGGTGAGCAGCCCGATCAGGGGCAGGTAGCCGCACACATTGAAGACGAAATCGATGCTGGTGAGGTCCGCCAGGTGGCCCAGGGCCGCGGAGGCGATGCCGCCAATGCCGAAGGCGAGCCCGAAGAAGAGACCGGCGATCATCCCGACCCTCCCAGGCACGAGCTCCTGGGCGAACACCAGGATGGCCGAGAACGCCGAGGCGAGGATGAGCCCGATGAACACGGTCAGCACGACAGTCGCCGTCAGCCCGACATGCGGGAGCAGCAGCGAGAAGGGAGCCACGCCCAGGATCGACACCCAGATCACGTACTTGCGCCCGAACCGGTCGCCAAGCGGGCCCCCGAGGATCGTGCCGAGGGCCACCGCGGCGAGGAACACGAACAGGCGCAGCTGCGCCCCCTGGATCGACACGTGGAACTTCTGTATCAGATAGAACGTGTAGTAGTTGGAGAGGCTCACGAGGTAGAAGTACTTCGAGAAGATGAGCGCGACCAGCACCGCGAGCGCGAGCACCACGGTGCGTCGGGGCAGGGCGTTCTCGGCGCGCGCCGCGGCGCGGGGGCGCGGGTGGGCGAGCTGGTGCGCGTACCAGCCACCGACCCTGCCGAGGAGCACCATCCCCGCGAGCGCGACCAGCGTGAACCACAGGAGCGACGACTGCCCGTTTGGCGCCACGATGGCCGCCGCGAGCAGCGGCCCGAGCGACGATCCGATGTTACCCCCGGTCTGGAAGACGGACTGCGCAAGGCCGTGGCGCGTGCCCGCCGCCATGTGGGCCACCCGCGAGGCCTCGGGGTGGAAGATGGCTGAGCCCATGCCGACCAGGACCGAGGAGAAGACGATCATCGGGTAGCTCGCGGCCCGGGAGAGGCTGGCGAGGCCCACCAGCGTGATGCCCATGCCGGCCGCGAGCGAGTAGGGCTTGGGATGGCGGTCCGTGTAGCGCCCTACCAGCGGCTGGAGGATCGACGCCGTGAACTGGAAGCTGAACGTGATGAGCCCGATCTGGGTGAAGGTGAGCCCGTAGGACTGCTTCAGCAGGGGATAGATGGACGGGATCAGCGCCTGCAGCGTGTCGTTGATCATGTGCGACGCGCTGAGAGCGACCAGGATCCCCACCACGGTCTTGCGGCCGGCCAGGTCCCCCGTCGACGGTGTATCGGCTTCTTTCTGCACCGGATCTTGGTATCCGGGCCCGCGCGATGTGCAAACCCGACGTTTATTTTGCCGCGGAGCGCAGGCGGGGGGCGACCGGAGGCGGCGTCAGCCCGCAGCGGCGGGCGAACCGTGCGGACTCCGCTCGGGAGCGAAGCCCGAGCTTCCTCATGATGTTGAAGCGGTGCTTCTCCACGGTCTCGGGCGAGAGGTTCAGGTGCACGGCAATCTCGGCGTCCGAGAGCGGTTCGCCGACCAGTCCGAGCACGGTCTGCTCGCGGGCCGTCAGCAGCTTGTCGAACGCCACCGGGTTGTGGCTGTGTGCCCTGCGGGCCTCCGTGTAGACGCTCGGGAAGTAGGTCGATCCGGACTCGATCGCCCCGAGGGCCGCGCTCAGCTCCGCCACCGTGTTGGTCGACTTGTCGATGAAGCCCTGGACGGCGGCCTGCTCGATCCGGCAGAGGGTGTACTCGTCGAAATACGAGGAGAGGATGAGGGTCCGCAGGAGCGCCCGCTTGCGCCGGAGCGCTCCGAGCACCTCGAGGCCGTCCATGTCCGGAAGGTGGATGTCCAGGACCAGCAGGTCCGGAAGCGCGGCGGGAACCAGCCGCAGCGCCTCGGCGCCGGTCCCGGCCTCGCCCACCACCTCATGGCCCAGGTCGGTGGTGCAGGCGTTCCGCAGCACGTCCCGGAACAGGCGCTCGTCCTCGACAATCGCGATCTTCATCCGACCCCGGATAATGCAAATTGCGGGACCCTTGTGAAGCGCGCGCGTTACCGGAATGCCGGTAAGGTCCCGCGCCTAATACTCATAGAAGAGCTGCTGCAGGGCCCCGGTCTCGCGCGTGTGCGCCAGGCCCAGCATCAGGAGAATCCGCGCCTTCTGGGGATTCAGCTCGTCGGCCGCGATGAACCCGAGGCGGTCGTCGTCCATCTCGATGTTGCGCTCGACGATGCCGCCGCCGGTGCGCGAGCTGCGCACCACGGCGACCCCGGCCCGGGCCGCCGTGGCCGCAGCGCGGATCGCAGCCGCGCCCAGGTTTCCGTTGCCAACCCCTGCCATGACGAGCCCGCGGGCGCCCGCCCGGACGGCGTCGTCGACCAGGCCCCGGCCCATGCCCGCGTAGGCGTAGATCACCTCGACCCGAGGGAGCTTCCCGCGCGCGGGCAGCGCGAGGGCGCTCGAGAGCGTGTTGCGGCGCACCGGTCCCGCATAGAAATGCAGGCGCGCCGCGCTCACCAGCCCGGCGAGCCCGCGGTGGGTGCTCTTGAACGTGCCGACCTGGGTGGTGTTGGTCTTGGCCACCTCGCGCGCGAAATGGATCTCGTCGTTGGCCACGACCAGCACGCCGCGGCCCGCGGCCCCGGGGTGGGCCGCCGTGGCGACTGCGTTGTAGAGGTTCATCGGGCCGTCCGCGCTCATGGCGGTGGCCGGCCGCATGGCGCCCACCAGGACGACGGGCTTCGACGTGCGCAGCACGAGGTTCAGGAAATACGCGGTCTCCTCCATGGTGTCGGTCCCGTGCGTGATCACGACGCCGCAGACACCGGGGTCGTCGAGGGCCGCCTGGGTGCGCGCGGCCAGCGCGCGCCACACGCGCTCGCCCATGTCCTGGCTGCCGATGCTCGCGACGTGCACGGCGTCCAGCCGGGCGAGCGACTCGACGCCCGGGGCCGCCGCGATCAGCGACTCGATCGAGAAGATCCCGGAGCGGTAGCCCCGGCCGCGGCCCTGCGCGCCCGCGATCGTCCCCCCGGTCGCCAGCACGGCGACGCGGGGCAGGGCGGGGGGCTGGGTGCGGCGGCTCGGCATGGCCGCCACCATGGGCGAGGGCGCCCGCGGTGTCTAGCCGCTGGCTTGACGCGTGCGCGGCTTTGGGTGGTGTTGCAGCGGATGGCCCCCACGCTTCTTGTCCTCGCCGCCGGCATGGGCTCCCGCTTCGGAGGCCTGAAGCAGATCGAGCCGGTGGGGCCGTCGGGCGAGACGGTCCTCGACTACGGCGTCTTCGACGCGGTGCGCGCGGGCTTTGGCCGGGTCGTGTTCGTCGTGCGGCGCGAGTTCCTCGACGCCTTCCGCACCGCGGTGGCCCCGAAGTACGCGGGCCGGATCGCGGTGGACTTCGTGTTCCAGGAGCCTGGCGACCTGCCCGGGGGCTTCGCCGCGCCCGCCGCGCGGCAGAAGCCCTGGGGCACGGGCCACGCCGTCTGGTGCGCCCGCCGCGCGGTCGCGGGCCCCTTCACGGTCATCAACGCCGACGACTTCTACGGCGCGTCCTCCTACCTGAAGATCGCCTCCTTCCTCGGGTCCTCCGACGGACCGCGGTTCGCCCTGGTCGGCTTTCGCCTCGCCCAGACCCTTTCCGAGAACGGCACGGTCTCGCGGGGCCTCTGCACCGCCTCGGGCGGCCGGCTCGCCTCGATCGTCGAGGAGACCGCGATCGCCCCCTCGGACGTGGGAGCGGGCCGCCGGTTCTCCGGGGAGGAGATCGTCTCCATGAACTTCTGGGGCTTCACGCCCGACGTCTTCGCCGGGCTCGAGGCCGGCCTTCGCGACTTCCTCGGGGCGCGCGGCTCCGACCCGAAGGCCGAGTTCTACCTGCCGGCGGCGGTATCCGCTCTCGTGTCCCGCGGCCGCGCCACGGTGGAGGTGCTCGCGAGCGAGGAGCCCTGGTTCGGGATCACGTACCGCGAGGACCGGGCGCGCGTGGCGGGGGCGATCGGCGCCCTCGTCGCGTCGGGCGCCTACCCTGCGCGTCTCTTCGGCTGAGGCCGCGGGCTAGGCGGCGGGGCCCGAGAGGAGGAGGCGCACCCCCTCGATCGGCGGCTCGGTGACGCGCACGAGCGGGAACGGCGCCGCGGAGGAGAGGGCCGCGTACGAGAAGGCGTGGTTCAGGATGTGCCCGCTGACACCCGCCCGGAACGAGGCCGGGCGCTGGCCCGGGAAGAGCTGGTCGCACACGGAGACCGCCAGGCGCAGCAGGTGCCCCACGGACTCGGTCACGGCGAGGCCGGCCGCGGCGTCGCCGGCCTCGGCCAGCCCGAGGACCTCGGGGGCGAGCGAGGCCACTCCGGTGTTCGTTGCGGGGTCGGAATAGAAGAAGCCGGCGACGGCGGCCGCGGTCGCCTCCCCCGTGCGCTGGCGCACAAGGGGCCCGAGCCCCGAGGCGGGGGCCCAGCCCTGGAGTTCGAGGAGCGCCCGGGCGATCGCGCGGCGCCCGAGGTCGTAGCCGCTTCCCTCGTCGCCGAAGCGCCAGCCGATGCCGCCCGCGTAATGGACCCGACCGTCTGGCGAGCGGGCTGCGACAAACGAGCCGGTGCCGGCGTGCAGCACGACCCCCGGCGCCCCGCGGGTCGCCAGCTCGAGCACCGGCAGCGAGTCGTCCACGGTACGCACGGATCCGTAGCCCTGGAGGCTGTCCCCGAAGCTCCTCCAGAAGCTGCGGCTTCCCGCCATGCAGAGCAGGGTCGAGGAGACCGGCCCCCTGGCGCCGGCCGCGAGCGTCGAGAGGAGCCCCGACGCCGTCTCGCGGGCGCGGTCCGGCCCGAGCAGGCTCGGGCTGCAGCCGCCGACCGTGTGCCGCGCAACGATCCCGCCCGAGGCATCCACGAGGATGCCCTCGGTCTTGGTGCCTCCGCCGTCCAGGCCAATTTTCCAGGACATCGGGGCGTCAGGCGAGCTGGCGGCTGAGGCGGCCCCGGTAGCGCTCACCCACCGCGCGGTTGTGCTCGATCGCGCCCGGCAGGTTCTGGCTGCGCAGCACGGGCAGCGGGTGGCCTCCGGCCTTCAGCCAGTCCATCACCTCGAGGATGAGCCAGTTGAGCACCGACGCCCCGATCAGCGTCGAGGTCGGCCCCGCGCTCACGCCCTCGGAGACCTCCACGATGGCGTCCCCGGGGACGCCGCCGTTGTCGAGCACGTGGTCGGCCACCTCGAAGAGGCGCTTGCCCGAGGGATGCTGGGAGGGGGTCACCCGCGACATCTCCATGCAGGTGAGCGCGACGACGTTGAGCCCCTTGGACTTCGCATAGAGGGCCACCTCGATCGGCGAGGCGTTCTTGCCC
>CAIXHE010000120.1 GCA_903919205.1 uncultured Opitutaceae bacterium
AGCAAGTCGTCGGGCTTAGAAAAGAGCGTGGCGAACACCTCGCGGTGCGCCGTGCCGAGCGCGACGCACATGACGCACATGAGCGCCAGCGAAGAGACCCTTGAGAAGAGCCCCAGGAGCAGGAGGATCCCGCCTGCGAACTCGGTCGAGGAGGCCATGATCGCGTTCAGCTTGGGAAGCGGGATGTTCAGGCTGTCGAAGTAGGCCGCGGTCTTGTCGAGATGGAGCAGCTTGCCCTTGCCAGAGAGGAAGAACTGGTAGCCCCAGAAGAGCCGGATGACGAGGAGGAGCGGGCTTTGGAGCAGGGCGCCGGCCTTGCCGAGGAGAGCGTAGCCTTTCGATAGGAGGGTCATGGTGGGTTCGCGGTTGGGCGATGTGCGTGTATGGAGGATGGAGCCCCGCGGGGGCGAATGTATTCCCGCTACGGCCCCGATTTGTGGCGGCGCTACCGCCTGCGACGCGCCACCGGTGCACAGAACCAGCCGAGCGCCATCCAGGCCTTGAACCACCGCCGCACCTGCGCCGGCTTCGCGCCGCGCGCGGCGGCGAGCGCCGTGGAGAGGGTCTCGCCCGAGGCCAGGGCCTCGAGGATCCGGTACGCCGCCGGATCGAGGCGCTTGTAGAAGAGCCTGTTGTGGTGGCGGTGCACGGCGACAAAGGTGCGCGCGCGCCGCGGGAGCGGCACGCGCCTGCGGGGAGGAACGGCGACGGTCCTCGACTCCGGCGTGTTGCTCGCCTCGGAGCGAAGGGCGTCGCGCCGCTTGACCGAGATCACGTAGGCGTCGATCGGATACGCGAGGGCGAGCAGGGTCACGTAGGGCTGGAGCCCGAGCCTCAGGCGGTCCGGGGGCGTGCTAGAGATGCGGGCCGCGTCGAGGACCGGGCGCGACTCCCCGTCAAACGCCACCGTCTGCGCCCACTCGAAGCGCGCGATCTCGGCGGCGAGGGCGGTGTGCGGCCTCGTGAGCGAGGGCTCCTCGCCGATGAACTGGACCAGTCTCGAGCAGAGGTCCCGCAGGGTGAACGAGCGGGAGGGGTAGCGCTCGAGGTAGGCCTGGGCGAGCCGTCCGAAGCGGTCCTCGCCCAGCATCGCCAGCAGGCCCGGGCAGTCGTCCCGGATCGCGTCAAAGAGCCGGAACCAGTACATGCGGCTGTAGAGCTGGAGCCTCTCGAACGCGCTCAGCCGGTCATTGGGCTTGATGAACTCGGAGGCGACTTGCTCCATCGGCCGGCCGTCGACCCAGGTGGGCTGGAGCCCGTCGTCCGGCGTGAGCGGCCGCAGGAGGGCCGTCGCCATCATGCGCTGGAGGACGCGCAGGTCCCCGGTCGTCCGCAGGCGCTTCGGCGCGTGCCGGGGGGGCGCCTTCACGGGGTCGCCTTCTTCGCCCCGTCGATGAAGTCATTGGCCTTCAGGGCCTCGTTGTGGACTTCGTCGAAGGAGGGGATCTTGTCGTCCCACTCGAGGAGGGTCGCCGATACGCCGCACCGCTTCGTCGCGTGGGCGTACAGCTTCCAGACGGGGTCGAGCACCGGGTGGTCGTGGGTGTCGAGGATGTACTTCTCGAACTTCGTGTGCCCGGCGATGTGCATCTGGCCCACCCGGTCGTGGGGCACCCCGTTCACGTAGTCATAGGGGTTGAAGCCATGGTTCTTCGAGGAGACGTAGATGTTGTTCACGTCCAACAGGATACCGCAGTCGGCGAGCTCGACCACCTCGGCGAGGAACTCCCACTCGGTCATCTCGGAGACGTGGTACTCGGCGTAGCTGCTCACGTTCTCCACGCAGATCGGGACCTCGAGGAAGTCGCGGATCTGGCGGATTTTCTCCGCGGTGCGGCGCGCGGCCGCGAAGGTGTAGGGCATCGGCAGCAGGTCGTGGGTGTAGGTGCCGTCGACGCTGCCCCAGCACAGGTGGTCCGAGAGCCAGGGCGTCTTGGTGCGCTTGACCAGGTTCTTGAGCCTCCTCAGGTGCGCGCGGTCGGGCTTGTCCGCCGAGCCGAAGTACATCGAGACGCCGTGCTGGACCACCCGGTACTGCTCGAGGATCTCGTCAAGAAGCTGAAGGGGCCTGCCCCCGTCGACCATGAAGTTCTCCGAGATGATCTCGAACCAGTCGACGACCGGCTTCTTGGAGAGGATGTGCGAGTAGTGGGGCACCCGCAGGCCTATGCCGATGCCGTAGTCGCAATGTCCGTTGAAGCGGTTGGCGGGCATGGAAAAAGAAAACGCGGCCAGCGTTCAGCTGGCCGCGTCGCAGAGGAATGGGATCAGACCGTCTGGGAGATGGCGTTCGTCTTGCAGCCACCCTTGCCCTTGCACGAGTTCTGGCCCTTGCAGCCGTTGTCCCCGGACTTGCAGCCGCCGGAACCCTTGCACGAGTTCTGGCCCTTACAGTCGTGCTTGCCCGCGTCCTTGGACGCATCCTTGGACGAGTCGCCGCTGCCGGCCGTGGTGTCGGCATAGGCGCGGGTGGCGGTGGAACCGGCATAAAGGCCCGCGAGGGCCGCGGCCGTGACGATGAAGCGTGTCGATTTATTCATAACTGACTCCGATTTGGTTTTGAGGGTGACCGTCCGAGTTAGGCGGATCGCCGTGCCTCGCGGTACGTATAAGAAACACTACGGGCGGCATTATTCCCCCGATTCCGAAAAAAAATCAACCGGCAACGCCCGGGGGGGCGTGTCGGCGCCGATTTGTCACAGGACGCGGTCCGTCATCGGGAGGCCCTTCTCGAGCGCTGCGAGGTTCCCCAGGAAGTGCCTGACGAGCTCGACGCCCTCGCCGTCGCGGCCGCCGGCCGTGTGGGGCGTGATGAAGCAGTTGGGCGCGGTCCAGAGCGGGTCGCCCTCGGGAAGCGGCTCGGGCGAGGTGACGTCCAGGTAGGCCGAGCCGACCCGGCCCGAGCGCAGGCCCTCGACGAGCGCGCGCTGGTCCACCGTCGCCCCGCGCCCGATGTTGTAGAAGCGCGCCCCGGGCCTGAAGCAAGAGATCCGGCGTGCGTTCACGTAGTTGCGGGTCTCGTCGTTCTCCGGAAGTAGGTTCACGACGTGGTCGGCCTCCGCCAGCACCTTGGTCAGGTCCTCCTCGGGGACCACGTGGACGCCCGGCTCGCTGCGGATCTGGCGCCGAAGGGCATAGACGCGCACCCGGAACGGGGCCAGGAGCTCGGCGAGGCGCCGGCCGATGGCCCCGAACCCGAGCATGACGACGGTGGAGCCTGTCACCAGGCGGGAGGCCGCCCGGCGCTCGGCCTGCGGCCATCCGTGGTCCTTGAGCTGGGTACCGTACGAGGGGAGCAGCTGGCGGCCCATGGCGAGGATCATCGCGAGCGCGTGCTCGGCGCAGGCATCCGCGTAGACCTGGGAGGCGTTCGTGAAGGCGGCGCCCCTCCCGCGAAGGGCCTCGCGGAAGGCGGGGGTGTCGTAGCGGGTGTAGCCCGCGCTCGACACCTCGATCCAGCGGAGCGTGGGGCTGCGCATGCAGTCGTCGGCGTCCGGCTGGCCGAAGGCGACATCCGCGCCGGAGAGGGCCGGGTCGGGCTGCCCGGGGATGAGCACCGAGCGCTCCTTCTGGGTGGCGAGCAGGAGCGTGTGCCCGGCCACGCCCTCCGCAAGGCGTCGCATGCCTTCCTCGCCGAAGTCTCCGTTGCACCAGATTTTCATGAGTGTATGGGAACCACGGCCACGCGGTGCGGCTGCGTCGCGTTCGAGAGCGCCAGCAGATGCTTGCTCACGTTGTAGAACTGCACGCGGCCGTCGTAGGAGACGCGCGCCTCGATGTTGAGGCCCTGGCGCAGGAGGTCGTCCTCGGCCCGGTACTCCACGCGGAAGGCGATCGGGGCGACGCCCGGGCTGCGGATCGTCTGCGAGCCGAGCACCTGGGGAGGCGCCGCCGGGTTGGAGGCGTCGACCACGCGCACAACCACGACGGCATCGGCCGGGAGCGCCCCCTCGCGGCCGGTGTCGACGGTGCCCACCACCACCCGCTCGGGATTGCCGACGGGCGAGAGCTCGATCTGGGCGCAGGAGGCCAGCAGGCCCCCGAGGCCGCAGAGGAGGATCGCGAGCGCGCCCCTCATGGAAGGTAGTCGGTGCTCATCACCTTGTCCACGGTGAGGATCCCCTTGGGGACGATGCCGAGCTCCTCAAGCTGGCCGATCTGGATGGCGTAGCGCTCCCTCGAGATCCTGCCGATCTGCGTGTCATCGGTCGAGTGCCGGCCGACCACGAGCTTCTCCTGGATGATCATCTTGCGCGAGAAGGCGAGGAACTCGTCGGTCACGTTCGGGTTGAGCTGCTTCATCAGGGTGTGCGCCGGGGTCGGGTCGCCCTCGATGTAGTCCTTCCAGCCCCTGATGTACGCGGCCACGAACGCCCGCAGCTGCTCGCGATGGCTCTCCGCCCAGGGTCTGTTCGCAAGGATGGTGGTGTAGGCGTCGAACCCGGCGTCCCAGGCGTACAGGAACTTGGGCGGCTTGGCGCCGCCCTTCACGATGAAGAACGGCTCGGCGGTGTAGAAGCCCTGCTGGATGAAATTGCGGTCCGCGATGAAGTTGCCGACCGCGAAATTCTGGGGGATCAGCTTGAAGTCGATGTGGTACTTGTTCCTGAGGTAGGGAAGGAACGCCCATTCCGGTCGCGCCATGATGGTCTTGCCATTCAGCTCCTCGAAGCGCGACACCGGGTTGTCCGCGTGGAGCATCAGCACCGAGGGGTCGTTCTGGAACACGGCGGCTATGTTGACGAGCGGCAGGCCCTGGGAGATCGCGATCAGCGTGTTGGTGCTGTCCGACTGGGCGATCTGGGCCTTCGCGGTCGCCACCTTCTGGAGGACGAACGCGTTGGGTCCGCCCTGCATGATGTTCACGTCGAGGCCCGCGTCGCGGAAGTAGCCCTTCGCCACCGCCTGGTAGAAGCCGCCGTGCTCGGGCTCGGCGACCCAGTCGAGCTGGACGTTGATGCGCGAGGCCTCGGCCGCCTGCTTTGAACAGCCTGACGCCAGCGCCGCGGCGGCCGCCGCGAGCAGGGCTCGTGTTCGCTTCGAAATCATCGGGCAATGACCTTACTGGGGTCGAGGCGTGCCGCAACGTGCAATGCTCGCATTTGAGGCACTTTTTGTGCTAACCCCTCGAGCCGATGAAACACCCCTGGGTCGTCCTCTGCACACTGAGCCTGCTCGTCCCTGCCCGACGGTCCGCAGCCCTCGGGCTCCACCCCACCCCCAGCTCCCCCTACGACCTCGCCGTCAGCGGGAACGTCGCGGGCGTGCCCGCGGGCGGCATCGGGTACCTCAGGTGGTCGGACCTCCGGGCCCTTCCCACGAGCCAGATCAAGCTGGACGGCGAGTTCGTGAAGGGAACCCAGACCGTGACGATCGTCTTCCTCTCAGACCTGTGGAAGGCGCTTCCGGTCGCACCCGGCTCCGACACGCTGCTCGCGACGTGCGCCTCCGACGGGTACGCGGCAATCTACACCCTGGATTTCATGGCGCGCTACCGGCCCTTCGTGGTGCTCGAGATCAACGGGCAGGGGCCCGACAAGTGGCCGCCGCCGGGCCTGGCCTACAACCCCGGCCCCTACGTCATCTCGGTCTCCGCCGACCTGGCTCCGGCCGCGGCGGGCTTCCGCGACATGCCCCACAAGAAGCCCTGGGGCGTGACCCAGGTCGAGGTCGCCCGCTCCGCCGACAGGCTGAGCGCGCTCTACTCGGGCAAGTGGGCCTCCCTCTCGCCGGACGCCGAGAAGGGACGCGAGATCTGGATCAATTCGTGCGCCAGCTGCCACAAGGACCCTGAAGGGAAGTTCGGGGGGACCAAGTCCGGAAAGCCGTTCCAGGTGCTGGCCGCCTACGCGGCGTACGACCGCGCCTACTTCGAGAGGTACGTTCACAACCCGCAGGCCGTCGTGCCCACCGCGAAGATGGAGCCCCATCCCTGGTACACGGACGCAGAGCTCAGGCAGCTGGAGGCGTTCGTGACCGCCGGCGGCCCCTGAGGACGCGCTCAGTCGAAGAGGAGCGTCACCTGGATCTCGACCGTGGCGTTGCGGGGGAGCCCCGCCACGGCGATCGCAGCGCGAGCGTGCCGGCCGGCGTCCCCGTAGAGGGCGACGAACAGGTCGCTGGCGCCGTTGATCACCTGGGGACTCTGGTCGAACCCGGCCACGGCGTTCACGTAGCCGGAGACGTACGTGAACTCCCGCACCCGATCGAGGCGCCCCAGGGCGAGCTTGATGGTCGCCAGCGCGTTCAGGGCGCACACCCGCGCCGCCTCGTAGCCGGCCTCGACCGTCTGCTCGCGACCCACCTGCCCCGAGTGGGTCACCGCGCCTCCCTGGGCGCTGATGACGCCGGCCAGGACGAGCGAGCTGCCGTTGAACCGGAAGGGAAGGTAGCTGGCGCCGGGCGAGGGCGGCTGCGGGAGGGACAGGCCGAGGGCCT
This sequence comes from uncultured Opitutaceae bacterium, assembly GCA_903919205.1. Lineage (GTDB taxonomy): Bacteria > Verrucomicrobiota > Verrucomicrobiia > Opitutales > Opitutaceae > Palsa-1447. The sequence continues at coordinate 6,439 of CAIXHE010000120.1, forward strand.
GGAGCTTGGTCTCGATGGGGTCCATGGGGGGTGAGGGACTGCGCGCCGCGCCCGTCAGTCGAAGATGGCCTCGGGCAGGTAGGCCGAGATGGTGGTGATGGGCGCGTTCACCATCTGGCTGACCTTCAGGTCGAGCACGACGCTGCAGAGCACGAGGGCCTGCTCGCGGGAGAGGCCCAGGCGCTCGCCCAGGTAGGCCATCGCCCTGCGCACGGACGCGCGGGCCGCCTCGCGGGGGTCCTCGTGGGACTCGATGAAGACGTGGAAGGGCTTCAGGGCGTAGCGCGGCGGCACGAGCGTGGGGAGCGCGACGGCGTACGGGCCCGCGAGCGGGCGCGAGCGGTGGAGGTGGACGCGCAGCGTCACCGTCATCGGGGCCTCCATGCCGTTGATCGACACCTCGCCGTCGCCCTGGGCGGCGTGCGCGTCGCCGGCGCACAGGCCGGCACCCGGCGCGAACACCGGCAGCCAGAGCCGGGCGCCCGCCCCGAGGTGGCGCACGTCCATGTTGCCGCCGAAGGGGCCCGGAGGCCGCGTCCGAAACTCGCCGGCCTCCGCCCGCTGGACGCCGATGATCCCGCAGAACGGGTGCAGGTCGAGCGTCACGCCGGGCATGCTCCGGGTCGTCGTGGCGTCGAGCGCCCAGTGGTGGAGGTAAGGCTCCGCGAACTCGTCGCCGAGGGCGCCCATCCCCGGAACGATGCTGGTCCACGCCCAGCCCTCGTGCTTGAAGTCGAGGATCTCGATCTCAAGGGCGTCGCCAGGGAGCGCGCCGTCGACGGCGATCGGCCCGGTGAGCGCGTGCACGCGCATGCGGTCGATCGCCGCGTAGTCCCCGGCGCTCATGCCCGGGGAGACCTGCCCGTCGCTCGCATCCTTCATGGCCAGCGACACGGTGTCGCCGGGCGCGATCGTGAGGACGGGCGGGTAGTCGCGGTCCCAGCGGTTGCGGGTGCGCGTGCGGTCGACGAAATGGTGCATGGGGGTGGCTAGAGTGCGAGGCGGGGGTCCTGGTAGAGGGGCCGGCCCCGGCTGAAGGTGGCCAGCACGTCCTCAGGGGTGATCCGGGTGACCACCGAGGCGGGCAGGTGCTGCGTCGAGCGCAGGTGGGGCTGGTGGAAGTCGAGGACCACGAACGTCGCAGGCAGCCCCGCCTCGAGGCAACCCGGGTGCGCGGGCCCGCGCACCGCAGAGATGTTCGAGGTGGCCATGCGCAGGATCGCGAGCGGGTCGGGGCGCACCGCGTCCCCGTACTGGCTCTTCGCGAGCTTGTAGGTGAAATCAAGCTCGGCGAAGAGGTTCGGGCTGTTCAGCATGCCGTTGTCGGTGCCGAGGAGGAGGTTCGCGCCCGCCTCGAGGAGGGCGCGCACGGGGGGCACCGGCAGTCCGAGGCACACGTTGGCCCGAGGGTTGAGCACCGCGGTCTTGCCGGAGGACGCCAGGAGCGCGACCTCCGAGGCGTCCGCGACCGTCATGTGCACGATCAGGTGCGGGTCGTAGAGCTCGAGCGCGCGCGCCAGGTCCCCGCGGCCGGTCCGCGCGAGGCTCACGTCCCGGTAGCCGGCGTTCTCCAGGCAATGGATCGCCCGCAGCTTGCCCAGCCGTCCCGTCAGCTCGCGGATCTCGCGCCAGGCGGTGTCGGTCAGGTCGTTCATCGTGCTCTCGCTGAAGCCGTCGGCGACCCCGAGCACGTCCTCGAGCTCGCGGCGCGCGTCGGCGGGAAGGGGATCCACGTTGGCCGCGAGGGCCTCGGCGCCGAACGGCACGCCCGAGAACTGCCCGAGGATGACGGAGTCGACGCCCGTGATGCGTGACGCCTCGCGCAGGAGCTCGCTGCCCGCGGGCCCCTGCTCGCGGAAGTCCATATGGGCCACCGTGCCCGTGCGCGCCATGTAGCGAAGGTGGTTCACCACGTGCGGCAGGTGCTCCTCGCGCGCCAGCCCGGCCAGCCTGCGGTACTTGAAGCCGTCGGGCCGGAAGAATCCCTGCTCGAGCGTGAGGCCGGTGGCCCCGTCGGGGAACGCCGAGTCACCCATGTGGGTATGGCTGTTCGTGAGGCCCGGGATCACGACCAGGGCTCCGCTCTCGAGGGTCCTCGCGGGCGCCGTGCGCTCGACCGCCGTGACCGTGTCGCCGGTCCATTCGAAGCTCGCGCACCTCCAGGGCTCGAGCTCGGGGCCGAGCAGGACGACGCAGTCGCGCAGGCGTCCCATGGCGCTCACCGGACGATGCGCACGGGCAGGACGCCCACGGGGGCCGCGGCGTAGGCGGCGCGGAAGCTCGCCAGGTCCGAGAAGGAGCCGGCGGCCACGTGGCGGCAGCGGGCCTCCTCCGTGAAGTCGTCCGAGTCGAAGGGATAGGGCGAGATGCGGTACGTGTCCCCGCCGAGCGGCGTGCAGGTGAGCTCGGCGGCCGGCCCCGAGCGGCGCGCATGGCGGCCCCGGAGGGGTATCGGCGAGGGGTACCGCACGCAGGACGTGAGGGAGAGGCTGTCGCACGCCTGGAGGAAGTCGAAGGCCTCCCTGAGCGAGGCGGCCTCGAGCGAGCGCTCGTATCCGCGTTGGGAGGAGAGGTCGACAAAGAGCTCGGACTGGCGGCGGACCTGGCCGTCGATGAACTTCTTGTGGAGCGCACGGTCGGCCTCGGAGAGGCGCGTCAGGTCCGCCTGGTTGGTGAGGAGGTCCACCGTGTGCATCGAGATGATGATGGCAGCGTACGGGTGGGCCGCCGCGACGGCCTCGGTCGCCCGGCCGCGCACGCCCAGGTAGTCGGCAAGGTCGATCTCCTCGAAGGCGCTGTACTTGCCCACCAGTTCCCGCGTGAACGCGCTCGGGCGGCTGTCGCGGGTCAGGTGCGGCGGCACGTCGCGCTCCGCCCAGGCATCATCGTGGTGGTCGACCGCGAAGAGGATCTCCGGGCGCGGCTCGGGGGCCACGAACTCGTCGTTTCCCCAGCGGGCGGCGAAGCGTCCGGCGAGCCGCGCGTGCTCCGGGTGCTCCACCAGGAGCCAGCCTTTGTCCGTGTCGATTCGAATCATGAAGCGGAACCAGCAAGGCATGTGCCATAGAATGGGTGTCGTCGAGCGCTGAAATCGTCCACTTTTGGGGCGGCCTGCGGAAGTTTACAGATGACAAGCGGGGCCCTTCTATGAAAGCCTCACGCCATGCTCGCGACCCAGCAGCCGCTCCTGCGGAAATTCTGGTACCCGGTCATCCCGGCGGTGCTCCTGAAGGACGGCCCGAAACCCTTCACCCTCCTCGGACGGGAGCTGGTGCTCTGGATCGACGGGGCCGGCAACGCGGTGGCGATGGACGACCGCTGCCCGCACCGCCACGCGAGGCTCTCGAAGGGCTGGCTCAAGGACGGCGCGCTCCAGTGCGGCTACCACGGCTGGACCTTCAACGGCGAGGGGCTCTGCACGCGCATCCCGCAGAAGGACGACGACGACCCGGCCGGCATCTCGGTCGCCCGCTACCGCACCGAGCAGCGCTACGGCTACGTGTGGGTCGCCCTCGAGGAGCCGCTCGCCCCCCTGCCGGAGGTCGACGAGGACGCGGACCCGACGTTCCGGAGGATCTACGAGTTCTACGAGCCCTGGAAGTGCAGCGGGCTGCGCCTGATGGAGAACTCGTTCGACAACGCCCATTTCAGCTTCGTCCACCGCAACACCTTCGGGAAGCTCGACTCGCCCGCCCCTAGCCGGATGAACCTGTACCCGTTCCCGAGCGGCCTCGGCTTCACGATGGACACGGTCGTTCCGGTCAAGAATGTCGCCCTCTCGATGAAGGCGCTCAACATGGAGAGCTCCGAGACTGTGCGCAACAACACCGGCACGTGGTGGATGCCCTTCTTCCGGAAGCTGCGCATGCGCTACCCCACGGGCCTGGTCCACACCATCCTGACCGGCGCGACGCCGATCAACGACTACTCCTCCCAGATCGTTCAGATCGCGTACCGCAACGACACGGAGGCGGAGGCCAAGGCGGCCGACATCATCGCGTTTGACCGCGCAGTCGTGACGGAGGACCGGGACATCCTCGAGTCGACGACGTTCGACACGCCGGTCGACCTGAGGCGCCGCGAGGAGATGCACATGGCCTCGGACCAGCCCGGGCTCCTCATGCGCCGCCAGCTGATGGCCCAATTCCAGGCCCACGGCGAGGAGGAGGTGCATGCCTGGAAGGACCACAAGAGCCACGCGGCCGCGGGCGAGTACGGCGCAGGCCACCCCTTCGCCACCGAGGAGATGTGCCTGGAGATGACCTACGGGGCCTCACGAGCGGGCGAGCCGTCGGGCCCGCTGTCCGGGTCCGTGGCGGCCGCGCGCCACTGACGCGCCAGGTCGCGGCGCCGCAGGTGCACCACGGGGGGCGGGCCGCACCGCTCGCCGGGGTCTTTTCGGCGATGGCGCGGGCCAGGGCCACGGCGTCCGCGGTCCCGGCCGGGGGCGTGAGGTCGGTCGGCTAGCGTCCCGCTGAGGGTGACACCGGGGTGACCGCCGGAACCGCCGCCAGAAACCGGGCGGGATCGGGCGCCTGGGTCATAAGCCCCATGTCCACGCAGGCCGAGGCCATGCCGCGCCACTTGGAAGCCTCCATGGGACCCAGCGGAGAGGCCCCCTGCGGGCTCACCCACTTGGCGGTTTCCAGCACCATGTCGCGCACGAGACTGCGGTCGGTTCCCGGCGCCATACGGGCCACGACCGAGTCGGCCGCCTGGTCCGGGTGCCCGATGGCGTAGACCCAGCCGGCACGCGTCGCGTCGATGAAGGCCCGCAGCGGCCCCGGATGGTCGCGCAGCTGGGAGGCCGTGGCAAAAACGACCTGGGAATAGGAGTCGAATCCAAGGTCCTTGAAGGGGATGAATCCGGCGTTCGGCCCCACCCGCCGGCGGAGCTGAACCAGCTCCTCGAATGCGTAGCCCTGCATGAAAGCCACCTCCCCGCGCTGCAGGCGGCCCACGTCCTCATCCACAAAGACCATGGTGACCGAGGCGGGGTCAACCCCGGCCCGGCGAAGGAAAAGCCGGTAAACCGCATCCCCGTACTTGTGGACGCCGATCCGCAGGCCGACAAAGTCCCGCGCGGAGGCGGCGTGGCGGCCCGGAAGCGACATGTAGCCGGCCGGGCTCTCCTGCAGCACGGCGGTCAGCACCCGCAGATCGGAGCCCTTCGCCAGCTTTTGCAGCAGGATATAGCCCTCGAGCGTGGCGATGGAGGCGCTGCCCGGATCCGCGTTCATGAGGCTGAGCGCGTCCGACCCGAACGCGAACGGATGGATGTGAAGGTCCAGTCCCGCCCGCGTGTAGAAGCCCTGGTCCACGGCGCAGTAGAGGCCCGCAAACTCGGGGCCGGGGAGCCAATCCTGATAATAGGTCAGCGGCATCGCCGCGCGGCCCGCGGCAGCGGAAAGCACCAGCAAGGTCAGGAGTTTTCGCATGAAAAAAGGGGCCCTTTCGGGCCCCTTTGAGAAGTCAGCATCCCCGAACGGATCAGAAGTGCGCGCGCAGGGTGATCGACGCCGTGATCGGGGGCCGCACGAAGATCGTGTCGTTGCCCGCGAAGCTCACGTCGATCGGGTCCAGGAGGCGAGCGTTGAACAGGTTGGTGATGTTCACGCGGACGTCCCAGCGCTTGCTCGGGGCGTACGTGATGAAGGCGTCCACCTGGTACTCGCTCGGGATGTGGATCCGGTCCTCGTCATCGGCGTACTGGTGGCCGATGAAGTTCGGGCCACCGCCGACCGTGAAGCCGAAGGGCAGCTTGTAGGTGGCATAGAGGTTTCCGATGACCGCGGGGACGCCGGGCGCCCGCATGCGGCCGCCCGGGGGCGAGTAGCCGTAGCCCTGGTAGGCTCCGTAGTTGACCGCGCCGATCCCGGTGCCGTACGTGCCGTCGACCGGGGTGGTCGTCGAGTAGGCGTCGAGGTAGTTGCCGGTTTCCTCGAAGAAGGAGGTGCCGAAGGCCGTCGCGTTCTGGTAGGTGGCGTTGGCGTTGATCGAGAAGTTCTTCGTGGGCTGATACACGGCGTCGACCTCGATACCGTTGGACTTCACGAGGAACGGCGGGCCCTTGAGCTGGTTCTCCGTCTTGATCTGCTGGTAGAGGGCGACGCCGGCGTAGAGCGTGTTGCCAAGGAAGCTGCCCTTGTAGCCCGTCTCGTAGAGCGTGCTGCCGACCTTCATGTTCTGCTTAACGGCCGCGTCACCCGAGGCGCCGCCGCCGACGCCGCCGAAGTTGGTGACGCCGTGCACCGCATCGACCCGGTCATAGGTGATGTAGAGCGACTGGGTTTCCGTGACCTTGTAGACGAAGCTGGCGAAGTACGACGGATCCACCACCGAGGCGGAGCTCGAATAGAGCGCGCCACGATCGAGGAAGGTCGGGGTCACCGAGTAATAGCCGTTGTAGGTCAGGAACGGCATGCTGTAGTCCGACTGCGAGTTGTTCGGGTTCTCGCCCACTTCCTCGAGGGGGGGATTGGCGGTGTTGGCCTTGATCGAGTCCTCGCGGAAGCCGAGGATGGCCGAGAGCTTGTCCGTGAACTTCACGTCGTCCTGCACGAAGGCCGCCGCGTCCTTGAGCGTCGTGTCCTGCTGCTCACCCGCGCTGTAGCCGGGGGCGCCGGGAATCTGGAGACCGGAACCCCAGGTGTTGTTCTGGATGGTGTAGCCAGGGTAGTAGAGGCTCGAGAGACCCTTGTAGATGTCGTAGTAGGTGAAGGGCTCCATCGTGTAGTCGTCATAGGACCGCACGTAGGTGTAGCGGTAATCGAGGCCCGCGATCAGGCTGTTGCCCACCTTGCCGATCTCGAAGGTCTTTCGGTACTCGAGCCGGTCCTGCAGCGAGAGGCTGCGGGGGACGTACTCGTCATAGCCGTAGGTCTCGAACTTGTTCGAGTGCTCGAGGGCGTAGTAGGAGAGATTCACGATGCTCGAGTCCGCACCGATATCGAGGGTCTCCTTGACCTGGCCCTGGAAGAGCTTGGAGCGCGAGGTGTCGTTGGTGCCGACCAGCGCGTCGTAGGCCGGAAGCTTGACGTGGTACTCGGTCGCCGGGTTGACGATCACATAGGCACCGTCCGCGCCGGAGGGATAGGAGTTGAAGGCCGGCTTCGGGTCACCGGTGACAAAGGTGTCGTAGCCGTAGTAGGCCAGCGGGCCCGTGGTGGCGACCTGCGTGGCGCCGCCGATGTAGTCACCGTTCCAGATGAAGTTCTGGGTCACGCGGTTGGCGCCGGTGATCTCGTTCGTGCGAGTGGCGTAGCCCTGGGCCCAGCCCTCGATCTTCAGGTCCTTGGTGGGCTTCCAGGTCAGGGCGAAGAAGACGTCCTGGGTCTCGTCCTTGGCGTTGATGTAGTACTCGTCGCCGTAGCGGCCGAGGTAGCTGACGCGGTAGGCCAGCGTGTCGGAGAGCGGACCGCCGAAGTCGAGGGTGTACTCCGGATTGGCGTGCGAGTGACCGCTGGTCCAGTAGCCGAAGGTGGCCGAGTAGTCGGCGTGCTCGGCGTCAAAGTAAGGCTGCTTCGTGACGAAGTTCACGTAACCGCCGGGGCCGTTGCCCTGGGGGCCGAACACCGCGGTGCCGGGACCCTTGACGATGTCGAGGGCCTCGACGCCGTTGAAGGAGAGCGGCACGCTGTTGCGCGAGAAGGGAAGCAGCTGGCCGTCGACGTAGACCTGCGCCTCGTCACCGCGGATCTGGGGGACGCCGGGGATGCCGTACAGGGCCTCGGAGTACACGCCGGGGGCGAACTGACCGAAGTCGGTCGCGTTCTTGACCTGGCGGTCGTCCATCCAGGCCTTGTTGACGCTCGAGACCGAACGCGGGATGTCGATGATGCTGCGGTCGTCGCCGTACACGCTGTCGATCGGGCGAACCGTCGGGAGAATCTGGTTCTCGATCGGCACGTCGCTGACCGTGTACTTCTCGAGCGTGGTCACCTTTTCATTGCTGGCAGCGGCTGTGCTCGTGGCCGCGGGTGTGGTCGACACCGGTGCCGGCGTCGAGCTCTGCGCATTCAGGCCGGCCGAAAGGGCGCAGGCCAGAAGGGAGGCAGCCAGGTACTTATGGCTGCGGGTGTGGGTCTTTGGGTGCATGTAGTAGTGGCAGTTTGTGGCTAAGGTTCGACTAATTCAGCAACCCCCGTGCCACAAGCACGCTTTTAATGCCGCCGGACCCCTCTTTTTGTCGCCCCAACCCCGAAGGCCCGGACTAATTTGCCCTGGCCTGGAGCTCGGGGGGCAGGAGGTCGAAACGCACGAAGCTATCGATCGGGACCGGAGCGGGAATGACCTTGATCTGCACGAGGAAATCCACCTGCTCCTGCAGCCTCTTTCTGGTCATAAGACCCACGGTCTCATTGATTTGTGGATCCCCATAAATGATCTTCTGATCCTTGAGGGCCTGGATCGAGTAATTCATGAAATCCTCGGGCATGTTGGGGTTGGCCTTGGTGATCATGGCCTTCGCGAGGGAGGCGTCCCCCTTCATGAAATCATCCCATCCGCGGAGGGAGGCCGCCAGGAACGCTTTAATCTCCCTGGGATGCGCCGCCAGGTAGGCCTTGGTCGTGAAGATGACCCGGTAGGGGTTGAAGCCGGAATCCGACAGAAGCAGGGTCCTCGCGTGCCCCCCGTTCTTCTGCACGAAATAGGGCTCGTTTGTCACGAAGCATTGCTGGATAAAGTTCTTATCAGAAAGGAATTGGGCGACGCCGAAGTTGAGCGGAATCAGGTTGAAGTCGACGTGGTAGCGCATGCGCACATACTGGATCCAGTTGGCACCGGGCTCGGCCATGATCGAGCGCCCGTTCAGGTCGGCGAAGGTCTTCACGTCGCTCTCCGCGTGCACCAGGATCCCCTGGGGGTCGCGCTCCATGTAGACGCCCACGATCACAAAGGGTAAGTTCTTGGAGGCGTAAGAGATAAGGTCATCGCTACGCGCCATCGCCAGGTCCGCCTCGCCGGCCAGGAGCAGCTGGGGAACCCGGATGCCGGGCCCCCCGGGAACGATCTCCACATCGATTCCCGCCTCCTTGTAGAACCCCTTGGCGACCGCCTGATAGAAGCCCCCGTGCTCAGCCTGGGGGTACCAGTCCGTCTTGAACCGAACCTTGGGCAGGGGGGCCCCGGCCTCGGGCAGGCTCGGGGGCTCGGACTTGGAGCAGCCGGACAGGAGGCAGGCGGCCACGGCCGCCACGGCCACCCGGTTCCTAAGGGGGCGAGGAAGGAGGTTCACGCGTCCGAACGGCTGAAGGAATCGTGCCACTTGTGAAGTGCGAACCAGCTGAGGGCGATCACGCCCGCGACAAAGATGAAGCCGAGGAGGCAGCCCACCGCCGCGGTCGCGAACAGCGCCCCCATCTGGAACTGGGAGCTGTAGATGATGGTGAGGAAACCGAGGCCCCCCTGCCCGCCCGCCGAATTACCCGCGATGTAGTCGCCGACGATCGCCCCGATCGGCGCCAGGGTCGCGGCGATGCGCAGGCCCGTGAAGAAATACGGCAGCGCCGAGGGCACCCGCAGGAGGAAGATCTCCTGGAGCTTGGTCGCCTTGCACATGCGGAAGAAGTCCACGAGGTTGCGGTCGGTGGAGATGAGCCCCTGGGTCGTGTTCACGACCATCGGGAAGAAGCAGATGAGGAACGTGATGATGACCACGCTCTTGAGGCCCGGGCCGACCCAGAGGATCAGGATCGGCGCGATCACGATGATCGGGGTCATCTGGAGGATCATCAGGTACGGGTAGAAGCTCGCGCGCACGAGCGGCGAGAGCGACAGGGCGAGCGCGAACACGAAGCTGAGCGACACGGCGGCGCCAAAGCCGAGCAGGGCGCCGCCCCCGGTGTTGAGGGCGGCCCCCCACAGGGCGGGACCCTTCTCCACGAAGGCCCGGGCCACCTCCCCGGGGTTCGGCAGCAGGAAGCGGCGGTCCTGGCTGATGCTCAGGTCGATGATGTACCACGCGAGGATCATGCCGACACCGGTCGCCAGGGGCAGGAAGCGCCGCACGAGGCGCGACCCGAGGCCGCGGGGGCGTAGCTGGACGGTTCTCATGGGTGCAGGTTCTCGACCGAGCGCAGGATCTTGGAGACGTCGGCGACCAACTTCTGGAAGGCGGGCGACTCCCGCGTCTCCGCCGTCCTCGGGTAGGGGAAATCGACGCGCACCTCGCTGTGGAGGCGCCCCGGATTGGCCGAGAGCACCAGGATGCGGTTCGACAGGAACACGGCCTCGGCCACGGAATGGGTCACGAAGAAGGCCGTCCAGGCGGACTGCTGGCGGATCGCCAGGAGCTCCTCGTTCAGGTGGTCGCGGGTCATCTCGTCCAGGGCCCCGAAGGGCTCGTCCAGGAGCAGGATGCGGGGCGAGCCGCCGAGCGCGCGGGCGATCGACACGCGCATCTTCTGGCCCCCCGAGAGCTGGCGCGGGTAGTAGTCGGCGCGGTCGGCGAGCCGCACGAGCGAGAGCGAGCGCTTGGCGATCTCCGCGCGCTCGGCCGCCGGCATGCCGTGCAGCTGGAGCGGCACCTCGACGTTACGGGAGACCGTCAGCCAGGGCAGGAGCGTCGGCTCCTGGAACACGAACGCGAGCTTCTCGACGGCCTTCGAGGGCTCCAGGCCGTCGACCACAATGGTGCCCCCCGTGATCGGGTTCAGCCCCGAGATGAGCTTGAGCACGGTCGACTTGCCGCAGCCGCTGGGACCGATCAGGGTGATGAAGTCGCCGCGCTCGGCCGTGAAGCTGATGTTGTCGAGGATCAGCGGCCCGTCGCCGTACCGCTTGTCTACGCCCTTCAGCTCGACGATGGGCGGTGGGGACCCCGACGTCATACGGTGACGGCCCCCCCGACGAACGGGTTCACGGGGTAGGTCGCCATCTTCCCCGGGTTGAGCAGGGCCTGCGGGTCGACCTCCGCCTTGAAGGCGCGCTTCTCGGCGATGTTCGGGTGGCGACCGCCCTCCTCGAGCTTGACCGTGTGGGGGTTGGCGACGAAGACCCCGATCTCCGCGCACGCGGCGATGATCTCGTTCAGGCGCTCCTCGGACTTGAAGAAGATGAGCGGGATCCCGCCGACCACCACGGAGTCGGGGTCGTTGAGCACGGCCTCGCGCTTCATCATCTTCGAGTTGCCCGCGACGAACTCGAGGTGGAACAGGATCTCGCCGGGAAACCGCCTGCGCAGCTCCGCGAACTGCTCGGCGTAGTTCGCGCCGAAGCCGGCCTGGATGTAGGTCATCGAGGGCTCCGCCTTGATCGCCCAGAGGGTCGTGTGGTTCCAGGTGTAGTCGGTGAGGAACGGGGGCTTGGGCGGGTCCGAAAGCGGCTTGTTGTAGACGCAGTCGACGCCGGCGGCCGCGGCATCCGCGATCACCTCCGGCACCTGCGCCTGGTCGACCAGAAGGAACGTGATCGAGTCGCCGTCCCTCAGGTGCTTGGCGAGCGGCTTGAAATACGAGGGGATCGGCCACTCGAACTGCGTGACCAGGCGCTTGCGCCAGTCGACGCGCCTCGAGGCGGCGTTGGTCCACGCAAGCAGCCTGTCCCAGTCGGGGGAGCTCAGGATCAGCTGCTGGTAGTCCACCTTGGGGGCCAGCCGCATCTCGACCTCGACCATGAAACCGGTGGTGCCGTAGGTGTGGAGGGCCTTCAGGCTGTCGGCCTCCTCGAGCCTTATCAGGCGGGGCTCCTCCTCGCAGGTGAGGATCGTCACGGACTTCACGTTGGAGGGGGCGTTGATGCCCCCCCACGTGATCGAGCCGACGCCGCCCGAGCCGCCGCAGAAGAACCCGCCGATCGTGCTCTTCACCCAGGTCGAGGGCATGCAGCGCATCTCCCAGCCGAGCGGACGGGCGGCCGCCTCGATGGCGCCGATCCGGGCCCCGGCCTCGGCGCGGACCACGCCGTCCTGGATCGACACGATCCGGTCGAGCCGGGCGAAGTCGATCACCACGCCACCGTAGAGGGGCACGCACTGCCCGTAGTTGCCCGTGCCGGCTCCCCGGGGGACGACCGGGATCTTGGCCCGCGTGCAGGCAGCGACCACGCGGCGCAGCTCGTCCAGGCTCCCCGGACGCACGATCGCGTCGGCGCGCTTGTCGTCCAGCTGGCGCTTGAGCACCGGCGAGTACCAGTAGAAGTCCTTCGAGAGGGTCTCGAGGGTGTCGCCCTCGTCTATGACGTTCTCAGGCCCCACGGCGGCCTGGAGTTCCGATTTCAGGGTTTCGATCATCATGGGTGCGGGCGCAGTGAAGCAAGAATGCGGCCACAATCGGATCGGCCGCAAGCCATCGATTGATTTACCTTCGGAGGAGGGACTCCTTGCAGCCGTCCCGATGGCACATAGCGTGCTTCGGCCACGCCTCTCCCGGCATGCTTCACCTCAAGAGGGCCCGTATCCCCACCGCCGTCCTTCCTGCCTCCCTCGCGAGCGCGGCGGGGGACCCGCTCGACCCGACCGTCTTGTGCGACGTGTCGATCGAGGGCACCCGGATTGCGGCCGTCAGGCGCTCGGGAGCCCCGGATTCCGGCGCCGGCACCTCGGTCGACCTCGCGGGCAGCCTGGTCTTCCCGGGGTTCGTGGACGCGCATG
>CAIXHE010000121.1 GCA_903919205.1 uncultured Opitutaceae bacterium
AAGAGGCGCTTGCCCGAGGGATGCTGGGAGGGGGTCACCCGCGACATCTCCATGCAGGTGAGCGCGACGACGTTGAGCCCCTTGGACTTCGCATAGAGGGCCACCTCGATCGGCGAGGCGTTCTTGCCCGAGTTGGAGATCACGATGATCGTCTCGCCCGGGCGGAGATGGTGCTGGCGGTCGTAGCGGGCCGCGAGGCGCTCGCCGTAGCCGGGCAGGTTCTCGATGAAGCCCCCGGTCGGGTCGATGAGGCCGCTGACGCACACGAGGCCTCCGGCGCGCCCGATGATCTCCCGGCCGATCACGTCGCTGTGCCCGCTTCCGAAGGTGTGCAGCACGCCGCCCTGCGCGATCGACGCACCGATCACGGGGGCGATCCGCCCGATGGCGGCGGCGTTGGTGTCCCACGCCCGGGCGAGGAGGTCGCCGGCGCGGTCATAGTAGGCTTTGCTGAGGGATTTCATGGTCTAAGGGAACTCGGCGTCAGGCGGTGGACTCCCACCGGCCGTAGATGCCGCAGGGGAGCACCTTGCCGTCGCGCTGGATCGGCAGGCCCACCTCGCCGGAGGACACGGTGCCGGGCACGTCGTGAAGGAGCTGGGCGAGGAGGTTGCCGACCACCGTCGGCGACAGCCGGGCGGTGTAGGCGTTGATCAGGAAGAAGAGGGGCCGCTCGCTCAGGAGCGTGCGGCACTCCTGGAGCAGCTCCCAGAGGTGGTCCTCCAGGCGCCAGAGCTCGCCCGTGCTTCCGCGGCCGTAGGTCGGCGGGTCCATGATCACGGCGTCGTAGCGGCGGCCCCGCTTCACCTCGCGGCGCGCGAACTTGAGGCAGTCGTCGGCGATGAAGCGGATCGGCGCTTCGGCGAGGCCGCTCAGGGCCGCGTTCTCCCTGCACCACTTGACCATGCCCTCGGACGCGTCGACGTGGCACACGGAGGCGCCCGCCGCCGCCGCCGCGCAGGTGGCGGCCCCGGTGTACCCGAACAGGTTGAGCACGTTCACGGGCCTGCCTGCCCCGCGGATCGCCCCGTCGATCCAGTCCCAGTTGACCGCCTGCTCGGGGAACAGGCCGGTGTGCTTGAAGGAGGTGGGCCGGATCTTGAAGGTGAGGTTGAGCGCGCCGTAGCGGATCTCCCAGTGCTCGGGCAGCGGCTTGCGGAACTCCCAGCGGCCGCCCCCCTCCTCGCTGCGGTGGTAGTAGCCGTCCCAGGCCTCCCAGGGGGCGCCCCTCTCGGAGCCCAGCCTCGGCCAGAGCACCTGCGGGTCGGGCCTGACCAGCGTGTAGGGGCCCCAGCGCTCCTGCTTCATCCCGTCGCCGCAGTCGAGCAGTTGGTACTCGCGCCAGCGTTCGGCGACGAGCAGCGGCAGGCGTTGTGCGGAGGGCGGCATGGGCGGGGGATCTCCCGAGGCAATCCCCACGGATAAGTCATGTAAAGAAGCGATGGACTCCGGCGGGGACCGAAGAAAGAACGAACAACATATTTGACTGGGGGTCCCAGTCCTTGTCCGATCCCGAATCTGCCGCCTGTCAAGGGGGCGATCCTCCCCCTATCCGAATGCACCTTCCCAAGCTTCTCAGTCTCTCCCGCGTCGCCGCCTTCGCCGGCGCCCTGTTCGCGCTCCGCCTCGCGGCGGACGTCGTGACGACCACCAACGGCGCCCGGATCGTCGGGAAGATCGCCTCGATCGGGGACGGCACGGTCGTGGTCACGACCGACTACGCCGGCGACATCAAGGTGAAGCAGAGCCTGGTGGCCTCGATCGAGACCGACCATCCGGTCGCGGTGCGCCTGAAGGACGGCGACCGCGTGACCGGGCCGGTCACCGCCCAGCCCGACGGCAAGGAGAAGATCGCCGGGTCCTCCGGGGACGTGTACGCGACCGTTCCGCAGATCGCCGCCTCCTGGAAGGCCGGCGAAGAGGACCCCGCCGTCGTCGCCATGCGCCGAAAGTGGCTCTACGAGGCGGCCGTCGACATCAACGGCGAGACCGGCGTCAAGGACCAGACCGGCAACGATATGTCGTTCAAGGCCACGCTCAAGGGTCCCGATGACACCCTCATCTTCTACACCGGATACAACCGCCAGGTGGCCGACCACCAGAAGTCCGCGGACCAGTTCAAGGCGAGCGTCGACTACTCCGACAACATCTCGAAGGAGACCACGTGGTTCGTTCGTGACGAGGCTGGATTCGACCGGGTCGCCCAGATCACGTTCGGGGACATCGCGGCGGCCGGTCTGGGCTACAACTTCATCAAGAGCGACAGCGACATCCTCACGGGACGCGCGGGTCTCTCCTACCGCGACTACGAGTACCAGGCCGCGGCCAACACCCCCTCGGTCAACGCGGTCGGTGCCGACTTCGAGCTCAAGTACGTTAAGAACTTCAAGACCTCGCAGCTTGCCGACAAGGTCACCTACCTGCCGGACTTCCAGAACACGAAGAGCTATGTGCTCACCCACGAGTTCTCCTACACGATTCCCCTGGCGATGTCGCTCTGGAAGCTGTCGACGGGCGTCGCCAACAACTACAACAGCCAGCCGGTGCCCGGGATCGCGAGGCTCGACACGCAGTACTTCACGCGGCTGAACCTGACCTGGGGCCAGAAGTAGCCCGGGCTCAGGTGCCGTAGAGACGGTCCCCGAAGTCCCCGAGCCCGGGGAGGATGTACTTCTTCGAGTTGAGGGCGCGGTCGAGCACGCCCACGTGCACCGAAGCGTCGGGATGGTGGCGCTCCACCTCGGCGACGCCCTCGGGTGCGGCGATGATGCATACCAGCCTGGGCGACACGCCGCCGTTCTGCTTCACCACGTCGATCGCCTGGACCGCGGAGCCCCCCGTGGCGAGCATCGGGTCGACCACGAGGACCCTTCGGCCCGCGAGCGGCGGCAGCTTGCAGTAGTAGCTTCGCGCGACCGCGGTCACGTGGTCGCGCTCGAGGCCGACGTAGCCGACGCTCACGTCCGGGAACACGTCGAGGAAGGGCTGCACCATCGAGACGCCGGCGCGCAGGATCGCCACGACGACGATCGGCTGGTGCTTGAGCACCTGCCCCGTGAACGGCTCGAGAGGGGTCTCGATCGGCTTCGGCTCCGTCTCCAGGTCCGTCGTCGCGTCGATCGCGAGCATAAGGGTCAGCTGGTAGGCCAGCGAGCGGAACGTCGCCGGCTTCGTGGTCCGGTCGCGCAGGTGCGTGATGATGTGCTCCGCGAGCGGGTGCTTCAGTACACGGATCATGAGGGCCTAGATAAGGTCCTTCTGCACCTTGACCTCAAGGTACTTCTCGAACTCCCTGCGCAGCGCCTTCTCCTTGCCGCGCAGCCCGGGCATCGCGGAGATCCAGTCGTACACGGCCTCGCGCAGGTGCCGGGGCATTGCGGGCTGCAGCGCCCGGACCCGATCGAGCGCCCTCACCACGGCGCCGGCGACCTCGTCGCACATGCGCTGCGCGTCCGCCGAGCTGTGCTGGCCGGCCAGGCGGATCACCTCGTCGACCTTGCGGTGGCGCTTCTTCAGGATCTTGCGGTAGGCGCCGGGGCCGTCGATCGCAAGGACGGCCGTGCGGGGAAAGAAGCTCGCCATCGGGTTCCAGGAGGGTCCCTTCGCCCCCGCGCCGCGCCGGTCGCTCCGCAGGACCACCGAGGGGATGTCCGCGAACTTGGCCAGCATGAACTCGACCAGCGTGCCGCTGTCGAGGTCCGGCCCGTCGAAGCTGAAGAGCGCGACGTCGCAGCCGACGAGCGAGCGTATGTGGTGATCGCGCGTGGTCCTGGGCGCCGTGCCGCGGGCGTCGAAATCCTGCGGAAGGGCGCACAGGTAGCGCCCGTGGGACTTCTCGTAGATCGCCTCGGCGAGATAGGCATTTCCTATCAGGTGCTTGAGGTCGAAGAGCTCGCCGGCAAAAAACACCTTAAGGCTCTTCTTCTTGGTCCGGATGGCCGCCATGCGCCATCCACTAAGCGCCCAGGGGGCCGCCCGGACAATTCAATTCAACCCCGGATCACGGGGAGAGCTCCAGCGCATGGACCGGGGCGCCGGGAAGGAACGGGGTGGGAAGGCCGTGGACCCAGGCCTCGTGGCCCGCGCTGAAGTACGGCGAGAGCGGATTGGCGCATTCGCCCCCCGGCATGTGGAAGAGGCCCTCGGCCTCGCGGCCCGGGGAGACGCTGAAGCGCTCCGAGGCGCCGAAGGACACGTCCTGGATGCGCGGCATGTAGGAGTCCCCCGGGAGCGGATCCGATGGCATGCGCAGCCACGACGTCGCCCACACGGGCAGGCCCCGGGCGAACGGGTGCTCGATGCGGGCGGTGTTCAGGCTGCCCCAGGTCGCCCGGGAGGGGTCCGCCCCCTCCGCCTTGAGGGCGGCGGTGACGCCGTCCGCTGCGGAGAGCAGAAGCGCGTCCCAGCTCGCGAAGTCCGGTGCCAGCAGGTGGGCGGGCCGCTCCGTGAGGATGCGCTCGAGGGGCTCCTCGTACTCGAGGTGGTTCCAGGAGAAGTCCGGATACCGGTCGGCGCACGGGGCGAAGATGGGCTCGAGCACGCGCTGGGAGACCTGGAGGCGGAAGGCGCGCACGAGCCGGTAGCTGACCGACCCGGCGTCGGCGCGGCCCTCCCAGGAGAGAAGCGCCTTCTGCAGCACCGCCCGCGACGGCCGCGCGGCGACGGCGTCCGCCGTCAGCGTCTTCAGGAAGAGCGTGTGCCACCACTCGAGCATCAGGGCGCGGTCGTCCAGCTGCACGCCGAGGAGGTCGCGCGGCCCGATGCGCCTGCCGGAGCGCGCCTGCTCCCTCAGGTCGTCCCGGATCTGGCGTGCCCGGGCGGGTATGTCGTAGCCCGAGCTCCCGAGCGCAGCGAGGGCCTTGCCGCCGACGGTCCGGTTGTTGGCGGTCCAGAGCAGGCCGCCCTCGGGCGAGAGGATGGACGGGACCTCCCTCGACGACAGGTATCCCTCCCACCTGCGGTCCCCGAAGTCCCAGCTGACGGGAAGCCTCCCGTCGTAGCCCACGCGCTTGGGGAGGAAGCCGGCGACCGTCCAGGCGATCTGGCCGCCCGAGTCCGCCACCACGAAGTTCTGCGCGGGGATGCCGAGCGTGTGGGCCACCTCGATGGCCGCGCGGGCGTCCGCGGCGTCCTCGAGGGCCAGGATGTCGAGGTTCGTGGCCGCCGGGTCGTCCTCGGTCCAGTGGTAGACCATCATCTTTCCCTCGGGCGTCCTGCCGACCACCGGGCCCCACACCGTCCAGGGGAACGTCATCGTGACCGGCTCCGAACCCCGCACCGGCACCACCTCCGAGCGCTCTTCCAGCCTGAGGAGGCCGCCGGGCCCGTGGTAGAGCTCGGGCGACTCGCTCGGGCTCACGAGCACGATGTCGCCCGTGCCCGCGTTGGAGTTGGTGAAGCTCCACGCGATGCGGCCGGTGCTCCCCGCGACCAGCGTCGGGGTCCCCGGCAGGGTGACCCCGGTCTCCTCGTGCCCCGGCCACTTGAGCGACATGCGGTACCATATGTTGGGCACGGCCAGGTGGAGGTGCATGTCCCCCGCCAGGAGCGCGCCCCCCCCCTCGGCCAGCGAACCGGCGACCGCGAAGCTGTTCGAGCCGGGGCTCTGGCGGTCGCCCCCCTCGGTCCGCAGCCGGGTCCGCGCCGAGGCGCCCCGGGAGCGCAGGTCGATCTCCGCGGCCGACGGCAGGGGCGGCGGGACCCCCACGCTGCCGTCGAGCGCCGCGTCCTCCGGGGTCTCCAGCGGAGCCAGGAAGGCGAGGGCCGTGCGCCCGAGCTGCCCGCGGATGGCGTCAAGGCAGCGCACGTAGTGGCCCGAGCCTTCCTGGAGGGTCAGGGTCATCGCGTACGTTATCAGGAGCGTGTCCTCGGGCGCCCAGGGCCGCGGCTCCTCGCGCAGCACCGAGTACTCCCAGGGCTTCGAGCGGAGCGCGCTCAGGCCCGCGTTGACCCCGTCCGCGTAGGCGCGGACGAGCGCCTGGTGTTCCGGGGTTTCCCGCGCGAGCGCCTCCCGGGCCAGTCGCCGGAAGCCGTGCAGGCGCGCCGCGCGGTCCACGGGAAGCGCGTCCTTGCCGAAGAGCTCCGCGAGCTCGCCCGCGCCGCGCCGCCGGAGCGTGTCCATCTGGAAGAACCGGTCCTGGGCGTGCAGCCAGCCCGTGGCCCTCGCCACGTCGAGGCGGGTCGCCCCCGCCACCGTGGGAACGCCCAGGGCGTCCCTTGACACGCGCACGGGGGCCGAGAGCTCCGCGAGCCGGTAGGTGCCCTCGAGGAGCGGGAGGCTGGCCGCCATGCGGCCGCGCAGCCAGAGGCCCCCGGCGACGGCCGTGGCAAGAAGGATCGCGCAGACGGCGGCGGCCGCCGCGAGAACGCCCTTCGTCGTGCTGCGGGAGATCATCAGATTTGCAGGGTGCCTCGTATCCGGTCCACCAACACACTTGTGGGCAAGGATGCATCGGAGGCAAGCGCGTTCACGGGCTCCTCGAGGGCCTCAAACTGCGAACCGAGGAGGGCCGGGCCCATGAAATGGCCGCTCCGCGAGGCGAGGCGGGCCTCGATGAGGCTGAACGACCCCCTCAGGTGCACGAAGCGGACGGGCCCCGGATCCGGCGCGAGCACCCGGCGGTAGGACTCCCGGAGCGCCGAGCAGGCCACCGTCACGCGGCCCCCGCGCGCGAGGCGGTCGTCGATCGAGGCCCGCACGGCCGCGAGCCACGGGGCGCGGTCGGCGTCGTCCAGGGGAGCGCCCGCGGCCATCTTGGCGACGTTGGCGGCGGGATGCAGCAGGTCGGCCTCGAGGAACTCCCAGCCCGCGGCCTGGGCGAGCGCCTGGGCGAGCGTCGTCTTTCCGCATCCGGACACCCCCATGACGACGATGACCCGCACCTGCGGCTCCTCCCAGGAGCGGGTCCCCCCGGGCGGCTTGCCCTCGTCGACGTCCAGCACCTCGAAGATCGTCTCCACGGGCGCGCCCTCGAACCCGTAGAGCCGGCTGCGCTCGCGCACGGTCTCGCTCCGGTCGTCGCGCCAGCCTATCTTCGTCATGTAGCGGTTCCACGCGGCGCACTCCTCGTCGGTCCGCGCGGTCCCGCGGGCCTCCGCCCACGCGAGGATCTCCTCGTCGCAGCCGCCCTCGAGCGCCCGGGCCCGCAGCGCCTCGTACGGGACGCCGAGGAAACGGCAGCAGCGCCCGTCGAAGAGCAGGGGCCTGCCCTCGCCGAGGTTCTCGCGGTACTCCTGGGGCAGCTCACCCCGGGCCTCGAGCCGGATCTTGTCCAGGGTGCGTCCGAAGAGCACGATCCTGCCCACGCGTGCGTGGGGGCTTCTCAGTCCGGGGACTCGGGGCATGTGGCGTGTGCCGAGTGAGCCCCTAGTCGCGCAGCAGGTAGACCGCCGTGCAGAGCGCGGCGAAGACGACGGTTGGAGCGATGACCCACATCGGATTCACCGCAATCTGGTAATGCTTGAAAAGCCATGCAACCAAAACGCACTTGGCCGCGATGACGACCCAGCAGGCCAGGAACAGGCGCTCGACGCCGCGGTTGCGCGGCGACTTGCGCCGCACGCGGACCTCCTGGATGAAGCCGCGCTCATAGTCGGAGCGGCTGCGCCGGTTAACGAGCCTGATGAAGTCCGCGAACATGGTGGAGACGAGGCCCAGACGTAGCCCCGAATCGGCGTTTAATCAAACGGGGGCCTGGGCCTTCGCAGCGGCGGGCAGCCTTCCATAGAGCTGCGCGAGACCCGACAGGTACGCGGCGGTGCCCCCGGAGGTGAGGCGGGCGAGGTCGGTGTCGCCCAGCCGCCAGCCCCAGTTGCCCTGGGCCTTTCCCGGGGTGTTGAACCGGGCCTCGGAGCCGAGGCTGAGGATGTCCTGCATCGGCACGACGGCGATGTCGCTCACGGCCTCGTAGGAGGCCCGGATCAGGTCCCATCCGATCTCCGCGCCCGAGATGCGCAGGTAGCGGCGGGCGTGGTCGCGGGCCTTCTCCGGCGCCATGGCGTACCAGCCGAGAGCGGTGTCGTTGTCATGGGTGCCCGGGTACACGACCTGGTTGCGCCGCAGGTTGTGGGGCAGGTAGACGTTCTTGGAGTCCCCCCCGAAGGCGAACTGGAATACGCCCATGCCCGGCAGGCCCGTGTCGCGCAGCAGCTGCTCGACGGACGGGGTCAGCAGCCCCAGGTCCTCGGCGATGATCTTGGCGTCGGGAAACTCCTCGCGGATCGCCTCGAAGAGCTTGATGCCCGGCCCGGGCACCCATTCGCCCAGGCGGGCGGTCGCCGCCTGCGCCGGGATGCGCCAGTAGGCGTCGAAGCCCCGGAAATGGTCGATGCGCACGATGTCGCACGTGTCGAAGGCGGCCCGCAGCCGGTCCTTCCACCAGCGGTAGCCGTCGGACGCATGGACGTCCCAGCGGTAGAGGGGATTGCCCCAGAGCTGGCCGTCCGCCGAGAAGTAATCCGGCGGGACCCCGGCGACGGCGATCGGGCGGCCGTCCGGGCCGAGCTCGAAGAGCTGCGGGCACGACCACGCGTCGGCGGAGTCCGCGGCCACGAAGATCGGGATGTCGCCCACGATGCCGATGCCCCGCTTCGCGGCCTCCAGGCGCAGGCGCCTCCACTGGGAGAAGAAGGCGTACTGGTAGAACTCGTGGGCCTCCGCGTCGGCCTTCAGGCGCGCGCGCAGGGGGGCCGCGAGGCGGCCGAAGGAGCGGGCCTCCTCGGGCCACTCCCACCAGGCCCGGCCGCCGAAGTGGTCCTTCAGGGCTCGGAACAGGGCGTAGGGCTCGAGCCAGGTCGCCTGGGCGGACCTGAAGGCGGCAAAGCCCTCGGGCCCGAGGGCGGGGTAGCCGGCTGCCTTGAAGCGGGCGTGGGCCTTCTTGAGGAGGGGCCACTTGAGCTCGTAGAGGGCGCCGAAGTCCACCGAGGCCCGGCTGGCCTGGGCGAGGGTGGCAACCTCCCCTGCGAGGAGCAGGCGCGAGGTGACGAACTCCTGCAGGTCGATCAGGTACGGGTTGCCCGCGAAGGCCGAGAAGCACTGGTAGGGCGAGTCCCCGAATCCTGTCGGCCCGAGCGGGCAGACCTGCCACCATGACATCCCGGACGCCTTCAGGAAGTCGAGAAAGCGGACGGCCTCCGCGCCCAGGGTGCCGACCCCCTGGTTGCCCGGCAGGCAGGTGGGGTGGAGGAGCACCCCGGCCGACCGCGTGGAGAGCCAGTTGAACAGGGGCGCCCGGACCGTGCTTGGGGGTGTCATCCCGGGCATCTTGCCCGGGCCGCCGCCCGGGCGAAGCCAAAAAGAGCCGGGCCCGGTCGCCGCCCCCGGTCGCCGCCCCCGGTCGCCGCCCCCGGCTTTGCGTTGGAAAAACCGGGAGTTGTGGCGTACCGTGTCCTCAGGCGCGGGCGCGAAGCCCGGGCCGGACTCCCGCGCGCTTCCCCATTTCCCCCGCATGAAAACGATTCGCCTGATGTCCATGGTGCTCGCGATGGCGGGCGCCGGGGCCCTGTCCGCCGCGGAGGCCCCCAAGGCCGCCGCCCGCGTCGAGGTCACCTTCGACCATCCCGAGAACTTCACGGACGTGAAGGACTCGGCCGTCCCCACCGACCGCGGCCGCGACCTGATCCTTTCCCATATCCGCGAGCACCTCGCCGAGCTCGGGGGCGAGCTGCTCCCCCCTGGCGACACGCTTGCCGTGGTCTTCACCGACATCGACCTGGCGGGGGATTTCGAACCCTGGCGCGGACCGCGCTGGGAAGACACGCGCATCATCAGGGACATCTACCCCCCGGCCTTCACGTTCACGTACACCGCGAGGGACGCCTCGGGCCGGGTCGTCAAGCAGGGCTCCGAGAGCATCCGCGACGTGGGCTTCCAGTTCAAGGGGCTGGGCGACATGAACGATCCTCTGCGCTACGAAAAGGCCATCCTGGACGACTGGATGCGCACGCTCGCGCGCGAACTGAAGTAGGCGCCGCGCACCTGCGGGGCAGGGACTTAGGAATTTATCTTGCGCCCCGGTTGGAAGGGTGCCACGGTATCCCCATCGTTAGAGATAGCGTTTTGGTGACAGCTTCTGGTGAGTCGTTGGCTGAGCGGTTTGCTCAAGTGATGATTTCGAAACCCGACGGTGGGAACGGACTGGCAGCGGACGGTGGCTCTACGAACATCACATCATGAGCAATT
>CAIXHE010000122.1 GCA_903919205.1 uncultured Opitutaceae bacterium
CCAGAGCGACATGAACCACTGCTGCACCTCCACCGCGAGCAGGTTCGATTTTCCGCCGTAGACCTCCATCTGGTATTCGTACTGCTTGGTGTTCTGCTCCCGGGCGCGCAGGGCCGCGCTCGCCTTGTCGTCGGTGGCGACGCGGTAGACCCAGCCCGAGGCGACGGTTCCGGCGCCGAGGATCGCGTAGCCCAGGGAGTAGAGGTTGCGCTGCGCGCGAAGCAGGCGGCGCTCGCGGTCCATCGCCTGGAGGGCGGCTTGCGGGGAAGGTGCGGCGGGCTCGGGCACGGGCGACCACCGTTTCACGGCCGCGCGCATTGTGCAACCCGATGCGAGCCCGCCCCCGGGCGGTTTGACGGGCCCTTGGACAGCCGCAAGAGTCCGGCACCATCATGCACTTCGACATTGTCCGGCAGGTTTCGATCGCGCTTGAAAACCACCCCGGGGCGCTCCACCGGGCCGCCGCAGAGCTCGCCAGGAGCGGCATCAACATCCAGGGCCTCTCGGTGCTCGACAGCATCGACCAGGGGGTCGTCCGCCTGCGCACCGACGACGCGCCGGCCGCGCGCCGCGTGCTGGAGGGGATCGGCCTCAAGCTGATGGAGGCCGACGTGTTCGAGTTCGACCTGCCCGACCGCCCGGGGAGGCTCGCGGAGGTCTGCCGCGCACTCGCCGAGGGCGGCGTCAACATCGACTACGCCTACGGCTCGAGCCACGGCTCGACCCCGCGCATGCGGATGCTGCTGAAGGCCTCGCCGATCGAGCGTGCCAAGGCCATCTTCGAGCAGCTCCCCCCGGAGTAGCGAAATGGGGACACCGAATCCATCGACGGTCGGCATCCTCCCCGTGGGCGCCCTGGGCGTCGCGTTCTACCACCACTTGACCGGCGGGGCGCACGAGCGCGATCCCGGCGTCACCTTCCTGTCGCGCCGAGGGGGCTCCGGGGGCGAACGCTGGCGGGAGGGCTCGAGCCTGGGCATCGAGACGGCGACGCAGGCCCGAGGCGTCCCGCTCAGCGGAAGGCTCGCGGGCACCCTCCCTTCCGCCGCCGCCCGGGGAGCGTTGCCGGACATCGTGCTCGTCTGCACCAACCCCGACCAGCTCTTCGACGTGGTCTCCGACTACGTGGCCGTCGTGGAGCACGAGCATCGCTGCGGCCGCCTCCTGCCCGGGGAGGCGCGGCTGCCCTGCCTGGTCCTCTGCGCCAACGGCATCTACTTCCAGCGGATACGCAGCAGCTTCATCGAGCTCCTCGAGGAGGCGACCCTGCTGGGGCGCCTGCCGGACCTCTGGCCGGACCTGATGCCGGCGGTCGTCGGGCGCCTGATGCGCGGCGTCACGCTGCAGACGGGGCTACGCCGCGGCTCGGGCGAGGCGGCCCTCTACCGGCCGGGTCCGCCCGGCCGCACGCAGCTGACCGGGGGCGACCGGCGGGCGCGCTCCGCTGCTGCCGCGCACCTGAAGGGCCGGGGGGCATGGTTCGAGGACGCGGCGGAGGTGCCCCCCACCCGCGTCGAGTTCAACAAGGCGCTCGTCAACCTCGCGATCAACGTCTTCGGCCAGTTGGAGGCCATCGGCCCCGACGGACGCTTCCGCGTGCTCACGGTCGGGCAGATCGGGGCCCCCTCGCAGCATGCGCGCATCTTCGGGCTCGTGGAGGCGGTCGTGAACGTGGGCCGCGGAGTCGGCGTCTACCGCGCCGAAGAGACCCCCCAGGCGATCTTCGAGGAAACCCTGACATGGATGCTGCCGGCGGCCGAGCACGTTCCCTCAAGCCTGCAGTGGCTCGAGCAGCAGATCTCGGCGGGGACACTCACGCCGGGCCTCACCCCGACCGAAAAGTGGCTGCTGCAGCCCCTCCAGCACTTCGCGCGCTCGCTCGGGGACCCGCGGGCGATCCAGTACTTCGAGGGCCTTGAGGGGCAGCTGACCGAGGCGATCGGGCGCGCTATGGCGCTCCAGCGGGGCCCCTAGGCGCCCAGTCGGCGCTTCACGCTGCCTTAATCCGCCCCCCTGTAGGGTGGGCCTGCAAACGCGGAGGGCCAGCCGCCCCCGCCCACCCAGGCCCCTATCACGAAACCTGCATGAAGACACTGCCGACCCTGTTCATCCTCGGCCTGGGCCTCTCCGCCCAGGCCCTCCGCGCTCAAACCGACACGCCAGGCGGGCCGCCGCCCGCGCCGCCCGCGGCGGCATCCAAGCCCGCGCCCACAATCCATGTGCTGCCGCCGGGCGCCGCCAAGCGCCTGAACCTGACCGCCGACCAGCAGAAGCAGCTGGCCGCGATCGAGGCCGAGGTCGCCGCCGAGATCGAGAAGGTGCTCACTCCTGCGCAGCTTGAGCAGCTAAAGCAGATGAGGCCCCCCCACCGCCGCCCCGGGAGCGAGGGGCCGCCGGACGGCCCCCCCGACGGGGAAGGACCCCCGCCGGGACGCTGAGCCCGCGCGATCAGGCGATCTCGCAAGCGCCACCCGCACAGGCGACCACCTGCTTCAGCTCGGTGATGTCCTCCGACTCCTCGAGCTCGGTGTAATCCACCCTCTGATACGAGAGCCGGTTCCACTTCTCGATGTCCGATGCGGTCGTGAGGGCCTCCCGAGGCGCCTGCTCGTAGACCTTGTCGCCGCAGTCCTGCAGGAGCGCCACCCCGGTGAAGAGATGCCTGTGATTCCAGATGAAATCGGCCACGCCCGGCCATTCCTCGGGCCGGACCGTCACCGTGCACGAAACATTGTGATGGAGGCCCGGGGAGTACCGCTCGTGCCGCCGGCCGGCCTGGACCCAGTTCTCCTGGACCAGCCGGATGTACTCCAGGTGCTTCACCGCCGAGATCTCGTCCCGGTAGATCCCGAAGTCCGGACCCTCCACCGGGAACGTGATCACCTCGGTGCGCCCGTTGGGATCATAGACGCTTGGCTCGACCATACCGGGATTGGTTCCCCTGAAGTGCCGGTAGACCGGGTCGTGGATGTTGGCCTGGACGCGCCGGAAGTACCGGCGCGCGTGGTGCGGGTGCAGCCCGCTACTCGTGCCGAGGAGCAGGCTGGCCGTGCCTTCGGGCTTGACGCAGGTCGTGCGGGCCGCGGGCGAGATTCCGAGAGCGCGCGCGACCACGGCGTTGACGGCCTTGACAGTCGCAGCGCCCGCGCGCAGCACCTCCGGGTCGAGCAGCACGCTCGGGCGGTCCAGAATGCCGCAGATGGACACCCCCAGGAGAGCCTCGCGCTCGGTGATCACGCGCGAGACCGGTGAGAGGTAGTCGAACTCGGTGTAGCCCGCCTGGAGCGTGCCGATCACGGCCGCGTGGGTGCAGAGCCTCAAGAAATCCTCTCGGGACTCCACCGCGGCAGCGGAGATGGTGCTCAGGTTGCAAAACTGCACGCCGGTCAGCACGTCGCCGAGCTCCGCCCGGCCGCTGTAGCCCAGTTCCCTCAGCCTCGCCTGGGCGGCCTCGTCGACCACGAGGCGCGGATGCAGCCCGATCTCGACGCAGGGGTTGGCACCGTACTCGGTGCTCTCGACGAAATAGAAGCCCGGCTCGCCGAACTGCTTCTGCTGCTCAAAGAGGGCGTCGAACTGCCCCCGTGCGGCGCTCACGCGCTCGATCACGGCGGAGTTGTTGCTGGCAGCGCGCTGCGGGTTCTCAGAGAACCAATTGCCCGTCTTTGCGGCGGCCATGTCGGCGTCGTCGGACGAGAACAGGCAGATGGTCGCCGAGCGGCGCACGCCGCCCGAGAGCACGGCCTTGGCGGCCCACATGAGGATGTCGTAGACCTCGACCGTGCGCAGCGAGCGGCCGGCCGCGCCCCGCACGATCCCCTCGATCCGGCTGAGCGAGTGGAAGAGCGGCTGGGGGCCGGGCGCTCGGCCGCCCGAGGTCCTGAGCGGCGCGCCGGCCGGCCGGATCATCGAGTAGTCGAACTGCACCCGCTGGCCGTCGATCGCATAGGTGATCAGGGTGTCGAGCGCGTCGGCCCACCCCTCGATCGTGTCGCGAATGAAGTAGGTCACCTCCGGCAGGTCCTCCCTGCGGGCGGCGAGGCTCGGGAGCTTGGCCACATGGTGTTTCTGCACGGAGAAACCTACCCCGCAGCCGCACAGCAGCAGGTAGAAGGCCTCCCGGAAGGCCTCCACCCGGTCGATGTACATGAAGCAGCAGTTGTAGATGCGCGCGTGCTTCGTGAGCACGGCCTTGCCGCCGAACTGGAGCGAGCGCATCGAGGGCAGGACCTCCCGGCGCTCCACGGCCGCGAAGGCCTCGCGCACGAGCCCGTGGAGGCCCTCCAGGCCGTCCAGGCCCTTGAAGTCGGCGAGCTCCACGTCGCCCTGGGCGAACGCCGCGAGCTTCGCCTCGGCCAGGCTGCGCTCCGGGTAGTGCTCGAGGTGCATGTCGCGCACGCGCGCGACGGCCTCCGACCAGGATTCACGGCGGCGCTTCTCGGGGGAATAGCGGGCGTAGCGGGAGATGGCTATGAAGTCCTCAAGGCCGTTCTCGGGGTGACTGACGGGATTCGATTCAGCGGACATGGCTAGTGTGGGTGACGAGGGAGAAACCAGAGTAAGGAGGTGCGCGGGGGGCATTGGCCGGCCGTGTCGGACCTCCGGGGCGACCACTACATATAGTGAAAAAAGCTCCGTCAACTACTACCGGTAGTGGTATCCAGGTATTAATTTTCCTGATCTTGACGCCCGCATTGAGAGCAAGTGCGCCCCATTGCCCCGTGGACGCGGGGTCCAATCCTCCCTCCGGGGCGCGTCCGCAATCGCAGCAAAGGGAACGCAACAAAAAGGCCGGCTAAGCCCCGCTGGGGAGGCTTGCCGGCCCTTGGATTCATGCCGCCGCGAGCCCCGGGGCACGCGGCGCGCAGGGCGATTAGTAACGATAATGCTCGGGCTTGTACGGGCCGCCGACGGGCACGCCCAGGTACTTGGCCTGATTCTCGCTCAGCACCGTCAGCTTCACCCCGATCCGATCGAGGTGGAGGCGCGCGACCTCCTCGTCCAGGTGCTTCGGCAGGCGGTACACGCCGGCCTTGTAGGTGTCCTTGTTGGCCCACAGGTCGAGCTGC
Organism: uncultured Opitutaceae bacterium; assembly: GCA_903919205.1. Taxonomy (GTDB): domain Bacteria; phylum Verrucomicrobiota; class Verrucomicrobiia; order Opitutales; family Opitutaceae; genus Palsa-1447. Next base: position 5,070 of record CAIXHE010000122.1, read on the forward strand.
GCGAGCGTCTGGTTCGCGAAGCTGGTCGACATGACGAACGACGGGTGGCCCGTCGCGCAGCCGAGGTTCACGAGGCGGCCCTCGGCGAGCAGGTAGATCGTGCGTCCGCTCGGGAGCGTGAAGGCGTCGTACTGCGGCTTGATGTTCACCCGCTTGACGCCGGCAGCCTTGTAGAGCCGGTCGACCTGGATCTCGTTGTCGAAGTGGCCGATGTTGCAGACGATCGCCTGGTCCTTCATGCCGAGCAGGTGCTCGAGCGTGATCACGTCGCAGTTGCCCGTCGTCGTGACGTAGATGTCGGCCGAGGCGAGGGCGCTCTCGACGGTGTTGACCTCGAAGCCCTCCATCGCCGCCTGCAGGGCGTTGATGGGGTCGACCTCGGTGACGATCACCCGGGCGCCGAAGCCGCGAAGCGAGTGCGCGCTGCCCTTGCCCACGTCGCCGTAGCCGCAGACGACGGCGACCTTGCCCGCGATCATCACGTCGGTGGCGCGCTTGAGACCGTCGGCCAGGGACTCGCGGCAGCCGTAGAGGTTGTCGAACTTGGACTTCGTGACGGAGTCGTTCACGTTGATGGCCGGCACGAGCAGCTTGCCCTTCTCGTGGAGCTGATAGAGGCGGTGGACGCCCGTCGTCGTCTCCTCGGAGACGCCGCGCCAGTCCTTGACCAGCTCGTGGAAGATGAAGGGGGACTCGGCGTGGATCTTCTTGAGGAGCGCCTTGATGACGCCCTCCTCGTGGGAACCCGAGGGGGTGTTGACCCAGTCGCTGCCCTCCTCGAGCTCGTAGCCCTTGTGCAGGAGCAGGGTCACGTCGCCGCCGTCGTCGACCACCATCTGGGGTCCCTTGCCATCCGGGTGGACGACCGCGCGCCAGGTGAGGTCCCAGTACTCCTCGAGCGTCTCGCCCTTCCAGGCGAACACAGGGACGCCGGCCTTGGCGATCGCCGCCGCCGCGTGGTCCTGCGTCGAGAAGATGTTGCACGTCGCCCAGCGCACGGAGGCGCCGAGCTCGACGAGCGTCTCGATCAGGACGGCCGTCTGGATCGTCATGTGGAGCGATCCGGTGATGCGGACGCCCTTGAGGGGCTTCTTGGCCCCGAACTTCTTGCGGATCGCAATCAGGCCGGGCATCTCGTGCTCGGCGATGGTGATCTCTTTGCGGCCCCACTCGGCGAGGGAGATGTCCTTGACGAGGTAGTCTTGGGCGGGGGCGATGGCGGTGGCGGATGAGGGCATAGTGGTGGTTTCCTTTGGATGGGGTTCGGGTCTACTTGACGGCCGCCAGGAGCTCCTGGGTGCGGTTGGTCTGCTCCCAGGGTAGGTCCGGCTTCCCGAAGTGGCCGTAGTTGGTGGTCGAGCGGTAAATGGGGCGCAGCAGGTCGAGCTGCTTGACGATGTTGGCCGGCTTGAAGCTGAAGACCGACTGGACGGCCTTGCTGATCTTCTCCTCGGGCACCTTGGCGGTGCCCATCGCGTCGACCCAGACGCTCACGGGCTCCGGGTAGCCGATCGCGTAGGCGACCTGGAGCTCGCAGATGTCGGCTAGGCCCGAGGCGACAATGTTCTTGGCCACCCAGCGGCACATGTAAGCCGCCGAGCGGTCGACCTTGGAGGGGTCCTTGCCGGAGAAGGCCCCGCCGCCGTGGCGGCCCCAGCCGCCGTAGGTGTCGACGATGATCTTGCGGCCCGTGAGGCCGGAGTCCCCCTCGGGGCCGCCGATGACGAAGCGGCCCGTGGGGTTGATCAGGAACTGCGTCGAGGCGTCCAGGAGGTTGGCGGGGATGACCTTCTTGATCACGTACTCGATCAGGAAGTCGCGTATGTCGGCGTGCTTGGCGGTCGCGGCGTGCTGAGTCGAGATGACCACGTTCTCGACCTTCACGGGACGGTCGTTCTCGTAGCGGATCGAGACCTGCGACTTGGCGTCGGGCCGCAGCCAGCCGACGACGCCGGCCTTGCGCAGCTTGGTGAGCTCGCGCCCGAGGCGGTGCGCGAACATGATGGCCGTCGGCATCATCTCGGGCGTCTCGTTGCAGGCGTAGCCGAACATCAGGCCCTGGTCGCCGGCGCCCTGCTCCGCCGTGTCCTTGCCCTCGACCTGCCGGGCGTCCACGCCCTGCGCGATGTCGGGGGACTGCCGGGTGAGCAGGTTGTGGATGAAGACCTTGTCGCAGTGGAACACGTCGTCGTCGTTGATGTAGCCGATGTCGCGGATCGCGTCGCGAACCACGGTCTCGTAGTTGATCTTGGCCGCCGTCGTGATCTCGCCGGCGATCACGACCTGGTTGGACTTCACCAGCGTCTCGCAGGCGACGCGGCTCGTGGTGTCCTGCGCAAGGCAGGCGTCGAGGACGCTGTCCGAAATGAGGTCAGCCACTTTGTCGGGATGACCCTCGCCCACGGACTCAGAGGAGAATACGAATGATTTTGACATGTGAATTCGACTGGAGGGCGACCAGCGAAACCGGTCCGCTCGGCCTGATGCAAGCCTAATATCAACATATCTTGATTTTGTGATGCGAGCACTTGAACGACGGGCGATTCTGCCCATCGTATTCTTCTGGCCTGCGGCGCTCGGGCGCTGTCTTATATGGGCTAAAGCCACTAAATGGATGATCCTTTGACACAACCGTCCATCGACCTGAAAGGCAGGCGGATACTCGCGGTCGACGACGACCGCATCAACCTGCGGATCATCGGGGGGATCCTGCGCCACGAGGGCTATGAGATCGCCGAGGCGGCCTCTGGGGAGCAGGCCCTTGAGCTCTACCCGTCCTTCCAGCCCAACCTGGTGCTGCTCGACGTCATGATGCCCGGGATCGATGGCTTCACCACCTGCCGCACCTTAAAGCGAACGTATGGCGACAAGTGCGCGCCGGTCATCTTCGTGACGGCGAAGAGCGAGGCGGACGACGTGGTGACCGGCTTCGACGCGGGCGGCGTGGACTACCTCGCCAAGCCGTTCCGGCCCAAGGAGGTGGTGGCGCGCATCCGCACCCACCTCAGCAACCAGCAGCTGGTCGAGCAGCAGAAGATGCTGGTGGACCAGCTTTCCAAGGCGAACTCCGCAAAGGACCGCTTCCTCGGCATGTGCGCCCACGACCTGCGCAACCCCCTCTCGTCCATCCGGGGGCTGGCCGAGCTGATGGGCGAGGGAGCCATCGGCGCGATCACGAACGAGCAGAAGGAGATCGTCCAGACGATCCACGGCGCCAGCCAGTCCATGCTGCAGCTCGTCAACGAGCTCCTCGACGTTGCGACGATCGAGGCCGGCCACCTGAAGCTTGTGAAGGAGCCCACCAACGTCGTCGAGATCGTCGAGCGCTCGGTGCACCTTAGCAACATCGAGGCCGCCAAGAAGAACACGAAGATCGAGCTCGTGCGGATCCCGGTCGACCCGATCGTGGACATCGACCGCAACAAGATCCGCCAGGTGGTCGACAACCTGATCAGCAACGCCGTCAAGTATTCCCCCAAGGGCTCGGTCATCACGGTGACGATCCACTCCAACGGGTCGATCGCGGGCTTCGCCGTGCGCGACAACGGCCCGGGCATCCCGGAGAGCGAGCGGCACAAGCTCTTCAAGGACTACGGCCGGCTCTCGGTCCAGCCGACCGGCGGCGAGAAGAGCACCGGCCTCGGGCTCGCCATCTGCCGCAAGATCGTCGAGGCGCACAGCGGCACGATCGGGGTCGACAACCCCGGCGAGCGCGGCGCGGTGTTCGTCGTCAGCCTGCCGCTGTCCAAATGAACTTCAACGGGAGCATCCTGCTCGTCGACGACGAGGCGCACATCCGCAAGTTCATCTCCCTCTTGCTTCGACACCTCGGGGTGGACCGGATCTTCGAGGCGCCGAACGGCGCGGAGGCGATCGCTATCTACAAGCGCGAGCAGCCGGACCTCGTGATGCTCGACGTCAACATGCCGCAGATGGACGGCATCGAGACGCTGAGGGCGCTGAAGGAGATCAACCCGGACTGCGTCGTCGTGATGCTCACGTCCCTCGCCAACCGCCAGACGATCATCGACGCCTCCTCGCTCGGTGCCGCCAACTACATCCGAAAGGACGCCCCGCCCGAGGACATCGGCCGCGCGCTCTCGGAGACGATCGACCAGTGCTTCGAGCCGGACGACTCGGGGGACGGTTCCGCCCTCTAGCCCATGCAGGACTCCCCAAAAGACGACACGCCCCCGCCCGGTGAGCTCCGGGAGGTGCGCTACTCCCTCCCCGAGATGCTGGCCGAGATCGACAAGGAGCGGAAGTCTGCGTCCTTCGCGATGGAGAAGCTCGAGCAGTCGGAGATCGGCAAGCTTTTCAAGGCGAGGAAACCCACCCGTGTTAAGCCCAAGAGTTGAGACCTTCGTGCAGAGGATCCGCGACACTCCGAACTTCGGCTCGGAGGACGAGCTGCTGCGCCTATGCGAGATCCACGGCGACACGCCCGAGCTCGTGCAGTCGGTGATCGACGCGAAGATCATCGGCAAGGACGAGGGCTGCAGGTTCTGGGCGGACTCGATGAACCTCGCCTACGTGGACCCCTTCGTCTCGGTGATCACCGACGAGGCGATCGAGAAGATCCCGCTCGAGGTGGCGAAGAAGACCCACTCGATCGGCCTGTACATCTTCAACGGAGTGATGACCGTCGCCATGGCCTCGCCGGACGACCTGGACACCGCAAAGAGGCTGGGGCAGATCGCCGGCATCCCCGTAAGCCCCGTCTTCGCCCTCCCCAGGGAGGTGGACGACTCGATCGCCATCCTCTACTCGAACGAGGAGAGGCTGGAGGACAGCCTGGGGCAGCTTGAGCGCTCGAGCATCTTCGACCAGCCCGACCTCGCCGCCGACAAGCTGGCGCTGCTGGCGGAGAACAACGCCCTCGTCCAGATCCTCGACGAGATCATGTACTACGCGATGCGCGAGCGCGCGACCGACATCCACATCGAGGCGCAGGAGATCCACTCGCGCATCCGCTTCAGGGTGGACGGCAACCTGCGGCAGATCCTCACCTACTCCCGCAAGCTGCACCGCGCCCTCATCTCGAGGATCAAGATCCTGTGCAACCTGGACATCGCCGAGACGCGCATCCCGCAGGACGGGCGCTTCTCGCTGCCGATAGGCAACCAGACCGCCAACTTCCGCGTGTCGACCATCCCCTCGGCCTACGGGGAGAAGGTGGTCATCCGCATCCTCGCGATGTCCGGGAAGAAGTCGATGATCACTCTGGAGAAGATGCTGATGTCGCAGTCGATCCTCCAGCCCTTCAGGCGCCTGATCGAGAACCCGAACGGGATCATCTTCGTGACCGGGCCGACGGGATCCGGGAAGACGACGACCCTCTACGCCGCGCTCCACGAGATCAACAAGCCCGAGCTGAACATCTCCACGATCGAGGACCCGATCGAGATCCAGCTGGAGGGCGTGACCCAGAGCCAGGTCAACCACGGGATCGACCTGAAGTTCGCGAACCTGCTGCGGGCGCTCATGCGGCAGGACCCCGACGCCATCCTGATCGGCGAGATCCGCGACCTGGAGACGGCGAAGATCGCCACCGAGGCCGCCCTCACCGGGCACATCGTGTTCGCCACCCTGCACACCAACTCAGCCCCCCAGGCCATCACCCGGCTGATCGAGATCGGGGTCGAGCCGTACATGGTGGCGCCGTCCGTCATCGGGGTATTGGCCCAGCGCCTCGCGGCGCGCATCTGCGAGAACTGCAAGGAGGCCTACACCCCCACCCGCGACGTGCTCGGCAAGTACTTCCAGGAGGAGGGTCTCTCCGACGTGAGCTTCTACCGTGGCCGCGGCTGCCCTAAGTGCCGCGGCACCGGCTACAAGGGGCGCGTGGCGATCCACGAGCTGGTCCTGATCACCGAGGAGATCCGGGCACTCATCTCCGAGGGGCGCAGCGTGCAGGAGATCACGCGGGCCGCCGCCAAGGTGGGCTACAAGCCGCTGCGCTACGACGGGCTCAAGAAGGTCCTTCTCGGCCTCACCACCATCAAGGAGATCGAGGAGAACACATCTTTCGAATGGGCCACCTGAGCAGGCCCTCAACCCAACCTACCACAAACCAACGACGCCGTGTCCGACCTACCCATCATCGACTCAGAGGCCATCGCGAACCTGAAGGAGCTCAACCCGGGTGACAACGGGGAGTTCCTGAGGGAGATCGTCGCGATCTACGCCGAGGACACGCCCAAGCGGATCGCCGACATGAAGACGTTCATGGCCTCGGGCGACGTGCCGTCGTTCACGCGTGCGGCCCACACCATCAAGGGAAGCTCCGCCAACGTGGGCGCGGCGCGGGTGAAGGCGGTCGCCGAACGCCTGGAGCACCTCTCGCGCCGCGAGAGCCTTCCCGCCCTCGCGGCGCAGGTGGCCGAATGCGAAACGGAGTTCCTCGCGGCGTCGGAGGAGCTTCGAAAGATCTCGGCCACGTAGGGCGGGCCCGTGGACCTACCTCTCCACGGCCGTTCCGGACATCACCGAGCGCACGATCTGGCTTAGCCCCTGGAAGTCGAAGGGCTTCTGAACGAAGTTGGCCAGGCCCCGGCCCGTGAACCGGGCGACGGCGTCCTGCTCGTTGAAGCCGCTCATCAGCACGACGCGCACGTCGGGGACCACGCGCCGGAGCTCGGCGTAGGTCTGCTCCCCGTCGAGCCGCGGCATCGTGAGGTCCATCAGGACGAGCGCGAACTTCGCCGGGTCGGCCTTGAAGATGCGAAGCGCCTGAAGGCCGTCCTGGGCGGCGACCACGTCGAAGCCCATCTTCTGCAGCATCTGCGACGCGGTCTTGCGTACCACCTCCTCGTCGTCCACGACCAGCACGCTGCCGCGGTCCCGGTACGCCGCCTCGGCGCCCGCCGTCTTCGGCGGGGGCTCGGCGGCCTTGGCCGCGACCGGGAAGACGATCTTGAACGTGGTGCCCCGCCCGAGCTCCGAGTACATCCGTAGCGCCCCCTTGTGGCCGCCCACGATGCCGAGCACGGCAGACAGGCCGAGGCCGCGCCCTGTGAACTTGGTGGTGAAGAAGGGGTCGAAGATCTTGGCCTGGGTCTCGGGGCTCATTCCGCACCCCGTGTCGGAGACCTCGAGGTGGACGTAGGATCCCGCGGGCAGCTCCGGGGAGTGCACCGCGCCGCGCAGGTACTCCCGGTCGACCCGCGTGACGCCCGTCGTGACGGTGATCGCGCCGCCCGCGTCGCCCAGGGCCTCGGACGCGTTGATCACGAGGTTCATGATCACCTGCCGGATCTGGGTGTCGTCGGCCTCGATGAGCGGCAGCTCCGGCATCAGGTTGAAGAAGAGCGCGGCCTTCTTGCTGATCGAGAGCTGCACCAGGTGGGTGGTCTCCTCGATCAGCCGGTTGAGCGAGATCTGACGCACGACGAAGCGGCCCTTGCCCGAGTAAGCCAGCATCTGCTTGCAGAGGTCGGCCGCCCGCACCGCGCCCTGGCGGATCGCTTCCAGGTAGGACTGCGCCGGAGAATCGCTTGGCAGCTCGATGCTGGCGAGGCTCGCGTTGCCGAGCACGCCCGTGAGGATGTTGTTGAAGTCATGGGCGATGCCGCCCGCCAGCACGCCCAGGCTCTCCAGCTTCTGCGTCTCCTGGAGGTTCTTCTCGAACTTGTCGCGCTCCTCCTCGGACTTCCTGCGCTCGGTGACGTCCTGGATGCTCCCCTGCAGCTTGACCGCCCGCCCGTCCTGCATGACGGAATACCCCTTGATGCGAACCCAGATGTGCTGCCCCTTGGCGGTGAAGAGCGGGAGCTCCAGGGTGTACGGGATGCCGCTTTCCTTCGCCGCCCTGAGCGCGGCCGCGATCACCCCCCTCGCCTCGGGGGCGAACAGGCCGATCCAGCGTTCCATGTGCGGCGTCTCGGCAGGGTCGATCTCGCTGATGCGGTAGGTCTCGAGCGTCCACGAGAGGGCGTTCGTGGCCAGGTCGAGCTCCCACCCGCCCACCTTGGCCATCTCGCCGGTGTGCAGGAGCAGCGCCTCGCTCTTCCTCAGCTCGGCCGTGCGCTCGTCTACGAGCGACTGCGCGCGCTCGCGGAACCCCTCGAGCGTGAGAACCCAGCCTGCAAGCAGCACCGTGCCCAGGATGAAGCTCATCGCCAGCCATATGAGGGGCGAGCGGTTGCGAAGCGCGAAGCCCGGCCAGCGCGCCCAGCCGAGCGTCAGCCGCTTCCCCGCCATGTCGAGCACCGTCACCCTCGAGAACTCCGGCAGGGACGCCCCGACGTCCTCGTTGGCGAAGACCAGGTGCTCAACGTCCAGGTGGCCCTCGTCGAACATATAGAGGCGCAGCTCCTCGCTGCGGCCGCCGAGCGCGCCCCGGATGAAGGGCTGCGTGACGACGGGGGCCTCCACCCAGAGCCGAAGGGCCTCCCGCCTCTCGGCCACGCTCGAGGGGTGCACGCCGCCCCGGTAGATGGGCACGTACAGCACGAGCCCGGGGAGCCCCCTCGCCTCGGGCAGCGCGGCCACCCGCTCGGTGATGCGCGGCTCTCCCGTGTCCCGAGCCTGATCCTGGGCCGTCCTCCTGACGGCGTCCGTGTAGAGGTCGAGGCCGATCGCCGAAGGTCCCGCACCGGGAGGCTCGTAGTAGGTGAGGACCCGCCCTTCCTGCGCGGGGTCCGGGCTCCGTCCCTCCGGCGAGCGCACCGCGAACCCTGGGTCGCCCTCGGCCCTCAGCCGAGAGACGAGCGCCTGGCTCTCGCCCGGGCGCACCGGGTAGACGACGCCCAGGCCCCCCACCCCCGCGTACCGGTGGGTCAGGTCGATCGCGCTGGCATAGTTTCGCCAAGCCTCCCGCCCGAGCTCGGGGGCACTGACGGCGAGCGCCGCGCCGCCGCTGCGCAGGAGGTCGGAGCAGCCCGACACGCGCTGCTCGATGGCCATCTGGGCCCCATCCGTAAGCTCCGCGAAATCCTTCTCGTCGGAGCGCTCCTGCTGGCGCTCGAGCAGGGTGAACAGCAGGCCGCTGAGCGTCCATCCGGCGAGCAGGACGGTGAGCGGCAGCCTTCTTAGCAGGTTCTGGCGGGCGTGCAGGGCCGGCAGCAAGAGGGCCACGCCCGCAACCACCGAAAGGAAGATCTGAACGGTCACCGCGTCGTCGAAGAACTGCCCGGTCGCGAACTGGCCGTGGCCCCTCGCCGTGGCAAACACGCCGGTCGCGGCGATCGTGAACGCGGCGACCCGCGCACCGGGAGCGCCCAGGAGGGCCGTAGCCAGCAGCAGAACCGGGAAGAATGCGAACAGCAGAAGCCCTCCGACCGCCACCTCGTAGACAAGCCAGCTGACGACCAGCGAGGAGCACACGACCACCACGGACCTCCAGAGGACCGCCAGGCTCCCGCTCCTCAAGAGCAGGCCCAGGGTGGGTGCGGAGAGCAGCAGCGGAAGCACGAACAGCACGCCTATGCAGTCGCTGGTCCACCAGGGCATCCAGAGCCCCATGAACGTGGCGTGGGGAACGATGCCGGTCACCAGGAACGTGATCGCCCCCACGGTCGCGCCCGCCACGGGGCCGATCGCCGAGGCGCTAAGGCAGAGCACGGGCTCGAGGAAGGCCCCGAGCGACGCCTCCCAGCGCCGGCGCCCCGAGCGGAGGATCCAGCCGCCCAGCCAGAGGGTCAGAAAGTTGCCGGTGATGGTCAGGGTCAGCAGGCCCAGGGAATGCGGCCACGAGGCGGGCACGATCCCCAGGTAGGCGATCGCGAACTCGGCGATCGGAAAGCCGAGGAGCATCCCGTAGCCGAAGCGGGCCACCAGCCACATGCCGACGCCGATGGCCGGCCAGATCGGGATCAGGGCCGAGTCCACGCCCGCGATCCAGATGCTGGCCTCGATGGACGCATAATAGACCAGCCCTCCCAGGGCGTAGAGCCAGAGGGGCGGCAGGCGGCGTTCTCGGGGGGCTTTCATGCGGGGTCCAGCCTTAGGGGATCGGCTCGATCATGGCTTTCATGAGTCGGTTGCACGCCGATTTTGACGATGTCCCGCGGGCAAAAGACAGCCCGGGGGAGCCCAGACGGGCCAAAAGGCATGCAGCCCTTCCATGAGTGCGACCCCAGTGACCACATTCCGTGCCAACGCGCACGAAGCGGCCCGGGTCGCCGCTCAGCGGTAGAGGGCGGTGCTCGGGACGGCCGCCAGCACGTTGTATTGCCTCATGGCGAGCCTCCACCACTCGGCCAGGGACTCCGACGGGAGGCTCCAAAGCTCCCGGTGGAGCCGGATCATGGACTGGGGGTCCATCAGCAGCGCCATCTTCTCCTTGGTGGTGAAGCGGCCGGGCCCCTCCCGCAGCAGCCTGGCCTGCAGCGTGGCGAACCACTCGCGCGCCCCCGCGCTCGGCCGGCGCTGGCGCAGGAGAGCCACGTGGGTCGCGTTGATGTAGGGGTCGAGCACCGCCTGCATGAGCCCGTAGTCGGCGCGCAGGGGCTCGAAGGGAGGCAGGTGGCGGTAGCATTCCTCGAGGTTGCGCTCGAGCTGCACCAGCTCGGCCGGGGGCTGGGTCTCCTCGGGCGTGAGGAAGATGCCCAGCTCGCGGGCCCTGCGGCCGAAGCTCGCCTTGCTGAGGAAGATCGACACCGGGATCGAGAACACGAGGCCCGCGAGCACCGGGCTGAGCCAGGCGAAGAAGACGGGGATCAGGATCAGCGAGGAAATCCCCCAGACCAGGCCGAACACCGTGGACATGCCGTGGGTGATGATCGCCTCGCGCCAGTCGGTGCCGTCCTCGTCCGCGTGGCGCTTCTGGGTGACCCAGCCGACGCCCTGGCCGAGGACGGTGAAGATGACGAACTTGGTGTTGAAGATCATGTTGACCGGGGCGAGCAGCATCGAGCCCAGCGTTTCCAGCACGGCGCTCACCACGAGCCGGCCGCGGCCGCCGAAGCCCGCGACCTCCTCGGTGCGCCCGAGCATGACGACCACGCTCACCACCTTCGGCACGAACAGGAGCAGCATGGTGAGCGAGAAGAGCGTCAGGGACTCGGGCACGGCGACCGTGTACCCGAAGAGGGAGGTCGTGTCGGCCAGCGCGTATGCCGGGTCCGGCTTCGCGAAGGCGGTCACGTTGATCATCTCGATCGTGCTCAGCATGAGGAAGAGCAGCCACAGCGGCGAGGACACGTAGGCCATGACGCCCATCAGCAGGTGGAAGCGGTTCGCCGGCCTGAAGCCGCGGGTCGTGAGCAGCCAGGTGTGCTGCAGGTTGCCCTGGCACCAGCGCCGGTCGCGCTTGGCGCTCTCGATGATCGTCGGTGGGCCCTCCTCGTAGCTCCCGTCCACGTCGAACGCGAGCCACACGGCCCAGCCCGCCTTCCGCATCAGGGCCGCCTCGACGAAGTCGTGGGAGAGGATTCGCCCGCCGAAGGGCTCGTTGCCGGGGAGGTCCGGCAGCGAGCAGTGGTCCATGAACGGCTGCACGCGGATGATCGCGTTGTGGCCCCAGTAGTTGGCCTCGTGCTGCTGCCAGTAGTTGAGGCCCGCGAGGTAGAGCGGGCTGTAGAGGCGGTTGGCGAAGGACTGAAGGCGGGCGTAGAGGGTCTCCCCCCGGACCACCCTCGGGGCCGTCTGAATGATGCCCGCCGAGGGGTTCGCCTCCATCATCGTGACCAGGCGCGCGAGCGTGTCGCCGGTCATCACCGAGTCGGCGTCGAGCACCACCATGTAGCGGTAGTTCTTGCCCCAGCGCCGCAGGAAGTCCGCGACGTTGCCGGCCTTCTTGTTGATGGCCTGCCGGCGCTTGCGGTAGAAGATCTTGCCGAAGCCGCCCACCTGCTTGCAGAGCTCGACCCAGGCCACCTCCTCTCGGATCCACTGATTGGGCTGGTTCGAGTCGCTCAGGATGAAGAAGTCGAAGTTCTCGGCGCCCGCGCGCTCCTGGATCGAGGAGAAGACCACGCGCAGGCCCTCGAAGACGCGGCTCACGTCCTCGTTGTAGACCGGCATCACGACCGCCGTGGAGGCCAAGCGGTAGGGCTCCCCTGGCGGAGCTGCGCGCGAGATCCGCGAGCCGTCCCCGCCGCGGTTGATGACGTAGAAGCCGGCGAGCGCCGTGCAGAAGCCCACGGCGATGTGGGCGAAGAGGGGCACGAAGAGGAGCAACAGCACGATCTCAAGGCCCGTCAGCCCGTCGGCGTCGCGCCAGTAGAGGTCGGCGGCGAACCACGTTGCCAGGCAGGTGAGCACGAAGATGGACGAGAAGAAGAAGAACCTGCGGCGGTTCAGCCGGGCCGGGTCAATCGTCTCGGTGGCGAGCATCTTCATGTCAGCGCGTCAGATAGAAGACCCCGGCCAGGGTGGCCGCGAAGACGAGCCAGAGCAGGAGCGCCCTCATGATGGGCCAGCGCTCGAAGCGCTCAAGGGTCTCGCCGGCCGCCTCGGTGATCGGCCCGAGGTCGATCGGCCTCGGCACCATGCTGGTCACGGCGAGGTCTGGCCCCGCCTCGAGGTGGCGGGTCCTCATCGCGCTCACGAGGTCCGCAGGCGGCTCGGCCTCGTCGAGGAAGGCGTAAGGCCAGCGCTGGGGACCGTCGCAGAGCAGCATTGACACGCGGCCGTCGATCGCGAGCCGGTCGTGGGGCTGGCCCTTCTCGTCCAGGACCTCGGCAAACCAGTCGTCCATCATGGCCTCGGTCTCCTGGGCGGCCACCATGGTCGGGTCGAGCGCCGGGTGCTTGGCGTGGCGCTCCGCCGCCCGCTCGAGGATCTTCTGGATCAGCCGGCTCTGGTGGAGGCGGTTGTGGATGCGGTGCGCGCGCAGGTAGTCCTCCACCCGCACGTAGGCCGCGTTCCAGGCGTCCATGCTGCCCGTGCGCGGGCGAAAAGCCTGGGGAAGGCCTATCCAAGGGGCGCCCTCGGCCTGGGCCTCGTTCACGGCTGCCACAGGTAACTCCACGTCTCGGTCAGCACGTGGGGCGTCTTGCGCAGGAAGCAGCGCAGCTCCACGGGGCGACCCGAGCCGTCGGGCTTGAAGGCGAAGGCCACCCGCCAGGTGCCGTTGTACGGGTTCTTCTGGACGGTGGAGTTCACGAGGGAGCCCCCGGCCCCGACCGTCACCACGGGCTCGATCAGCGGGTTCGGGCCCTCCTTGCTCAGGTACGAGCCCGCGAAGTCCACCACGAACCGCTCGAGTTCGGGCTCCTGGGTCTTGCTGCGGCCGTGCCGCGTCGACTCGGCGTAGCCCGCAGGCGGGTGGACCTGGTCCATGAACCAGTGCAGCTTGTAGGTGTACTCGATCGGCTCGCCCGGCGCCGGGAGCGACTCGGGCACCCAGAAGGAGGCGATGTTGTCGTAGGTCTCGTCAGGGGCGTGCAGCTCCACAAGCCGGACGGACCCCCGGCCCCACAGGCCCACCGGCTCGATCCAGGCGCTTGGGCGCGTGTGGTAATTCGCCTCGAGGTCCTGGTAGTCCTCAAAGTTGCGGTCCCTCTGGATCAGGCCGAAGCCCTTCGGGTTCTGGTCGGAAAAGGCCGCGATGCGGGTGGAGGCCGGGTTGGTGAGGGGCCGGTAGATCCACTCCCCCGCCCCCGTGAAGGCCATCAGCCCGTCGGAGTCGTGCACCTCGGGCCGGAAGTCATCGTAGCTCATGTTGGAGTTCTTGCCATGCCAGAACATGCTCGTGAGCGGGGCGATCCCGAGCACGCCGGGGTTCTTCCTGCAGTAGAGCACCTCGTGGACCAGCATGACCGTCTCCGGTCCGGGCGTGATCGTGAACTTGAAGGCCCCCGAAAGGCTCGGTCCGTCGAGCAGCGCGTAGACGTTGAGCGCCTTGGCGTCGGGGGCGGGCTTCTCGACCCAGAACGCCTTGAATACCGGGAACTCCTCTCCCCCGGGCTCGCCGGTGTTGAGCGCGATCCCGCGCGCGGAGAGCCCGTAGGTCGCCCGCTGGCAGAGGAAGCGGAAGTAGCTCGCGCCCTGGAAGGCGCCGAGCTCGTCGCCCGGCTTGTTGAGGGCATACAGCAGCTTGAGGCCGGCAAAGCCCATGCTCGAGGCGACCCTCGGCACGCGGTTCATCCCGTAGTCGAAGAGGCTCGCCGAGAACGGCACGGGCTCCTCCCGGCCCCGCTCCAGCGTGTCGATCTGCACCGTGCGGTCGAAGTTGAAGCCCGGGTGGAAGAACTGCAGCTCGAAGGGGAGGCGCTCGCGCCGCCAGACCGACTCCTCGGGCCTGAAGCGGATGTCCCGGTACTGGTCGTAGCTCAGCTTGAGGAGCGCCTCCGGGACGCTCGTGGGGGCCTGGGCGTAGGGCGCCGAGGCTAGGAGCTTCGCGCGGTAGCGCAGCACCTCGAAGTCAAAGGCGTCGTCGGCCGCGCGGCTGGCGGCACAGACGCTGAACCCCGCGACCAGGAACAACAGGATGCGCTTGAGACTCATGTTATAGGAAGAACCCGCGCTGCTTGTCGGACACGGGTAGGTTGGCGCGCTCCATCACCTTAAGCAAATCCTCCCAGATGAGGCGCTTGGTGCGGTTGGTCGGGTTGCGCAGGATGTAGCTCGGGTGGTAGGTCACCATGAGCGGGCGCCCGCCGAATTCGTGCCAGCGGCCGCGCACCTCGCCGAGCGCGCCGAAGGCGCGGGCCCCGAGCAGGCCCTTGGCCGCGGTGGCCCCGAGCGCGACCAGCAGCCGCGGGGCGACGATGTCGATCTGGGCCAGCAGGTAGGGCATACAGTGGGCCATCTCGGCCTCGGTGGGCGGGCGGTTGCCGGTCTGCACCCCGTCGGGGCCCGCGGGCAGGTCGGGGCGCCAGTTCATGATGTTGCCGATGTACACGTCCTGCCGGGAGAGCGCCATGGCGCCGATCATGCGGGTGAGCAGCTGTCCGGCGGGCCCGACGAACGGCTCGCCCTGCACCTCCTCCTCGGCCCCCGGGGCCTCGCCCACGAACATGATGGAGGCGTCGAGGCTGCCCACGCCCACGCAGACCTTCTTGCCGGGCCGTAGCTTGGACTGGCAGACGGGGTCGTCGCGCACGATCCCCACCAGGGCTGCCCAGCGCGAGGCCTTGTCCCCCTGCGGCAGCGTGAACACGGGCGGGGCCGCCGGGGCCGATGCCGCGGGGGCCGCGGCGGGTGCGGCGGCCGCAGCGGGCGCCTCCATGGGGGGCGCCGGGCGCCTCGGGGAGGCAACCGGGGCGTCGGGCATGCGCGCCTCCGGGCCGGCGGCCGCCACCGCACGGAGCGCGCTCAGGCCCTCCTCCGAAACCGACACCCGCCCGACGCCCGACGCCTTAAGGCGGCGCAGCTCCTCGGTCACGGCGGTAAGGGCGTGGCGCATGTTCGTGTGTCAGGCCTGACGGGACACCAGCAGCTTCTCCACGTACTTGCCCAGCATGTCGAACTCAAGATTAACGCGCTCGCCCGCCCTGCGAGCCGAGAGGTTAGTGGCCTGGAGGGTGTGGGGGATGATCCACGCGGCAAAAGCGTCACCGTCCACCTCGGCGACCGTGAGCGAGATTCCGTCCACGGCTATGCTTCCCTTGTGGACCACGAGGCGCCCGCTGCCCGCGGGCCCGGCGATGCGCAGGTAGTGGTCGGCGCCCCGCGCCTCGAAGCGCTCCACGAGCCCCTGCCCGTCGACATGGCCCGTGACGAAGTGGCCGCCCAAGCGGGCGTCGGCCCTCAGGCTGCGCTCCAGGTTCACGTGCGAGCCGGGTGAGAGGTCCCGGAAGTTGGTCAGGCGCCAGGTCTCCTCGAGGACGTCGAAGGCGACAAGGCCGCCCTCGATCGACACCGCCGTCAGGCAGCAGCCGTTGACGGCCACGCTGTCGCCCGCGGCGGTTCCCTCCAGGGCAAGCTTGGCCCGGACCCTCAGCCTCCAGGAGCCGCCGTCCTTCGAGAACGACTCCACCAGGCCCCTTTCCTCGACGATTCCGGTGAACATGGCGGTTAGCGCAGCTTGATGCGCAGGACCGCGGTGTCGCTGCCGCGGCCGACCAGGAACACGGTCTCGGAGCGCAGCGGGTCCTTCTCGATCACCAGCAGCCTCGAGGCCGCCGTGGCGAAGTCGGGGATCTCGGTGCCGTCGATCTCCTTGATCCAGTCGTCGGGGCGCAGGCCGGCGATGTCGGCCGGGCTGTTGGGCTTGACGAGGTGCGCGACCACCCCGGTGAGCGCGGCCGCCGGGGCGTGCCGGGCTATCGCGTCGCCGTACACGAACTCCCGGGCTGTGAAGCCGATGCGCTCAAAGTACTTGCGGTCGGCCTCGCGCACGAGGCGCGGCTCCTCGGCCAGGGTGGCTGTGATCTCGACGCGCGCCGCCCCGCGCAGGACGCTCAGCCGCATCGCGTCGCCCGGGGCCCGGGCCGCGATCAGCCTCTCGACGTAGTCGACCACCACCCGGTCGGGCCGAAAGCGCGGCAGGGCCTTGCCATCGACCCCGAGGATGATGTCGTGGGCCTTCAGTCCCGCCTTCTCGGCGGGGCTGCCCTCGAGGACCTCGCTCACCACGGCGCCCGACTGGGACTCGAGCTTGAGGAATTGCGCGACCTCGTGGTCCATGGGCTCAAGCCCGTAGGCCCCTAGCCAGGCGAGCGGCCGGCCGAAGACGTTCGAGGGGACGCGGCCCAGATTCGGCAGCACGTCGTCGGCCACCAGGAAGGCGCTGCTCTCCTCCAGGTTGACCAGCACCACGGGGGCGCCCCCACGCTCGGAACCCGAGAACTCGAGGAACGTCTGTCCGAAGGAGCTGGCCCCGATCCCGACAAAGTCGCCCGAGGCGTCGAAGACCGGCAGGCCGGGTCCGGCGACCTCCTGCTGCGCGATCGCCGTGCGCTGGGGCAGCATCTGGATCAGCGCCACGTGGCTCTGCAGGACGTAGGGCGTGAAGTCCTCGTCCTTGTTGCGCAGGCCGATGCCCCACACCGGGTCGGCGATCTGCGGGGCGCCCCTCACCCCCTGGGCGGCGAACCGGGTCACCGGCACCAGGCGCTTCAGGATCGCGGCTGACGCCCGCACGAAGTGCCAGCCCGTGTAGGCGTCGCGGCCGAGGTACTCGGCGGGCGTGCCCTCGGTGTCGCCGGGGATGAACACCTTGAAGTCGCGGATCTGCCTGGGCGAGATGCGCAGGTCGATGGCGGCCGAGGGAAGGATGATCGTGCCTTGGGAGTCGACCACGGTCCCGAACGCCACGGTCGGGCGGCGCTCGAGCTCGGTCTCGGTCAGGTACTCGACCGCGACGACGCACTTGACGCGCTCGGCCCAGAGGGTCGGCAGGTCGGCGGCCAGCGAGCGGGCGGCCAGGGCGCAGAGCGCCCAGGGGAGGAGGAATCGCTTCATGGTTTGAGGACGACGAGGGAGACCCGCCGGTCGCGCTGGACCTCGAGCAGCGTCGGCGCGGGCTTGGAGGCGTAGGCCGCGTCGAAGGCCCGCACCACCTCGAGCGAGGTGACGGGGCTCTGGTTGATCTTGGTGATCACGTCGCCCCGGGCGAGGCCGGCCACCTCGGCGGGGAAGCCGCGCTGAACGCCGATCACGAGGACGCCGGTGTCGTCGCCCAGCTGGTTCTCGCGGGCGAACGCCCTCGAGATCTTACGCACGCCGAGGCCCCAGGTCTCGGACACCCACTCCTCGCCGACGCGGCTCTCGAGCCGGGCGGTCACGAGCGTGGCCGTCATCTCCCGGGACGAGCGCTTGAAGGTGACCGCGAGCGACGCGCCGACCGGCTGGCTGGCGATCTGGTTCTGGATCGGGGGCAGCTGCTCCGGGAAGCGCCCGTCGACCTTCTTGCCGTTGATGGAGAGGATCACGTCGCCCGCGCGCAGCCCCGCCTCCGAGGCCGGGGAGTGCGCCTCGACGCTGTCCACCAGCATTCCGGTGTTGCTGGCGACGTCGTAGAAGCCCTCGAGGTCCTGGAGGGCCTTGGGGACGACGCCGATGTAGCTGCGAGCGATGGACCCGTCCTTCACCAGTCCCGCCACCACCCGCCGGGCGGTGGCCGAGGGGATCGCGAAGCCGAGGTTGTTGGCCCCCAGGTAGGCGCGGGAGGTGATCCCGACCACGCGGCCGTCCTCGGTCACGAGCGGGCCGCCGGAATTGCCCGGGTTGATCGCGGCGTCGGTCTGCAGCCACGTGTTGAAGTTGCCGGTCTCGTAGCCGTCCACCCCCTCGGTGTCCTCGAAGTACCGGTTGTTGTTGGAGATGATGCCGCGGGTCACCGTGCGCGTGAGGCCGTGGGGGGTGCCGACCGCGTAGACCGTCTCCCCGACGAACAGGTGGTCGCTGTCCCCGAACTCGGCGTGCTTGAAGGCGAGGCCCCGGCGGTGCACCTCCTCCATGTTCAGGCGCACGAGCGACAGGTCGGTCCAGTGGTCCCAGCCCACCATCCGGGCGCCGACGCGCTCCAGGTTGGAGAGCGTGACGTTGATATCCACTGCCTTCGGGCCGACCACGTGGGCGTTGGTGAGGACAAGGCCGTCCTGGCTCAGGATCACGCCCGAGCCGATCGAGGCGTCGAGGCGCCGGGCGCCCTCGTCCAGGTTCACCTCGCGAACGTCGATGCGCACCACGGAGTCGAGCAGCCGCTCGAAGCCCCCGCTCATCGAGGCGCCCAGGGGTCCGGCCCAGGGGCCCAGCGCGAGCGCGGCGCCCAAGATTGACCGGGCCGATGAAAGGTTCACAGTGGCGGGTTTCACACAGATGGTTACCGAAGGCAAAGACTACGACTTTCACGAGATTGAGCCGCGCTGGCAATCTTTCTGGGAACAACAACGCTCGTTCCGCGCGTCCGAGGACGCCGGCAAGCCCAAGTACTATGTGCTGGACATGTTTCCGTACCCGTCGGGCGCGGGGCTGCACATCGGCCACCCCGAGGGCTACACCGCCACCGACATCCTCGCGCGCTACAAGCGGGCGCGGGGCTTCCGGGTGCTCCACCCCATGGGCTGGGACGCCTTCGGCCTGCCCGCCGAGCAGCACGCCGTGAAGACCGGCACCCATCCCGCCGCCAACACCCAGAACAACATCGCCAACTTCAGGCGCCAGATCAAGGCGCTCGGGTTCTCCTACGACTGGGATCGGGAGGTCGACACCACGGACCCCCGGTACTTCCGCTGGACTCAGTGGATCTTCCTGCAGCTCTTCCGCCGGGGCCTCGCCTACGTGGACGAGCGGCCCGTCTGGTGGTGCCCCGAGATGCGCACCGTGCTCGCGAACGAGGAGGTGGTCGACGGCAGGAGCGAGGTCGGCGGCTTCGCGGTCGAGCGGCGCAACCTGCGCCAGTGGGTCCTGCGGATCACGGCCTACGCCGACCGCCTGCTTTCCGGGCTGGAGGGCCTGGACTGGCCCGACTCGACCAAGCGCATGCAGGCGTCCTGGATCGGCCGCAGCGAGGGCGCCGAGATCGACTTCGGCCTGGAGTGGCCCGGCCTCGGGCCGCTGACGGTCTTCACGACCCGCCCGGACACGCTATTCGGCGCCACCTACATGGTGGTGGCCCCCGAGCACGCCCTGGTCGACTCCCTGACGACGCCGGCCCAGCGCGCCGCGGTCGACGAGTACCGCCGCCGCGCCGCCTCGAAGAGCGACCTCGAGCGCACCGACCTCGCGAAGGAGAAGACCGGGGTCTTCACCGGGTCCTTCGCGGTCAACCCCGCGAACGGCCAGCGGATACCGATCTGGGTCGCCGACTACGTCCTGACGGGCTACGGCACCGGCGCCATCATGGCCGTGCCCGCGCACGACGAGCGCGACTTCGAGTTCGCGAAGCGCTACAGCCTGCCGGTGGTCGCCGTGGTCGAGCCGACGGACCACTCCTCCAACGGCCACGGCCTCACGCTGCCCTACACGGGCGACGGCCGGCTCATCCACTCCGACGGGTACACGGGCCTGGCCTGGCAGGAGGCGAAGCGCAGGATCACCGCCGACCTGGCGCAGAAGGGCGTGGCACGGGCCTCGGTCAACTACAAGCTGCGCGACTGGCTCTTCTCGCGCCAGCGCTACTGGGGCGAGCCGATCCCGATCGTCTGGGTCGGCGAGCAGGACTACCGCCGGGTGGCCGCGAGCCTCGGCGAGCGCCTGCCGAAGGAGCCCGTGTCCTTCTCCCAGGACGGGGCCCTCTTCTACGCCCTCCCCGTACCCGAGTCGGTGCTGCCGCTCGAGCTTCCCCCGGTGCAGTCCTACCTCCCGAGCGGGACGGGCGAGAGCGCGCTGGCGAACGTCACCGACTGGGTGGACATCTGGTACAACCCCGAGACCGGCGTGGGGCAGCCGGCGTCCGGCCCGCGGCCCTCGCTGCAGTGGGTGCGCGCGCGCCGGGAGACCAACACCATGCCCCAATGGGCGGGTTCATGCTGGTACTACCTGCGCTACACGGACCCGGCCGACACGCGGGCCCTCGCCTCGCCGGAGGCCCTCCAGCTGTGGGGCGTGCCCGACCTGTATGTCGGGGGCGCAGAGCACGCCGTCCTGCACCTGCTCTACGCGCGGTTCTGGCACAAGGTGCTCTTCGACCTGGGGATTGTTCCGACCGACGAGCCGTTCAGGAAGCTTTTCCACCAGGGAATGATCCTCGGCGAGGATGGCGAGAAGATGTCCAAGAGCCGCGGCAACGTCGTGAGCCCCGACACCCTGATCGCGAGTCACGGCAGCGACAGCCTGCGCCTCTACCTCATGTTCCTCGGGCCGCTCGAGGCGATGAAGCCCTGGAATCCCCGGGGGATCGAGGGCGTCCACCGCTTCCTCCAGAAGCTCTGGCGCGACCTGGTGGGCGAGGACGGCCGCGCGCATCCCAAGGTCGTCGAGGGGGCCGAGGACGCGCCCGAGTTCCAGCGGGTGCTCCACGAGACCCTGCGCAAGGTGGGCGAGGACATCGAGGCGATGCGCTTCAACACCGCGATCTCCCAGATGATGATCCTTGGCAACGCCCTGCACAAGGAGGTGCGCGTCAGCCGTGCGGCCGCCCTCTCCTTCCTGCAGGTGCTCGCGCCGTTCGCCCCGCACTTCGCCGAGGAGGTCTGGGAGCGGCTGGGCGCCCCGGGGCGCGCCGCCGACGCCCCCTGGCCCGCGTTCGACGCGGCCAAGGTAGCCGCCTCCGAGGTCCGCCTTGTCTTCCAGGTCAACGGCAAGCACCGCGGCGACCAGCTGGTGCCGGTCGGCCTCGCCCAGGAGGCCGCCGTGGCCCTCGCGGGAGCCCATGCCAAGGTGACGCCGTTCCTGGAGGGCAAGCGGGTGGTCAAGGTGGTGTATGTGCCCGGCAGGATCCTCAATCTGGTGGTCGCATAGGCCGCTGCACATATTTTCAGGCCTACGCAATTATACACCCTTGCCGACAAATCGGGCTCGCCCTAACCTGCTGCACCGTGACGAAGATACGCACCCTGCAAAGCATATGCATCCTGGCGATGGCGCTGCCCACGCTCGCGCATGCCCAGGACCGCAAGTTCAAGCCCACGAGCAAGATATACGTTGCCGACACGGTGGGTGACGTGGAGATCGACACCGGCACGGAGATCGACGACCTGACGAAGCGGTCGGTCTACAATGCCGAGGGCACGTCCATTCACACGCGGCCCGACTCCAATGCGTCGCTCGTGTTCTCGAACGGGACCGGCGTGTACTTCGACGTCGATACCCGGGTCGACATCCGCCAGTTCGAGCAGGCCTCCTTCCGTCCGAACCGCGCCGACATCGAGGACGAGCCGTCCATCTCGACCACAGTGCTCTATGTCTCGCACGGCGTCATCGGGATCTCCGCCAGCAAGATGGTCGCCGGCAGCAGCCTGCAGGTCGACACCCCCCTCGCCTCCGCGCACGTGCGCGGCCGCCAGTCGGTGGTCCACGTGACCGATTCGCTGGTGGTGATCTCAATGGTCCAGGGCGACGCCACCGTCGAGACCAAGAGCGACAACGCAAGCTACATCATCAAGGCCGGCCAGCAGATCCTTGTGCGCGCGGGCCGCGCCGGGGAGTTCTCCACGGTCACGATCCAGTCGATCAACAGCGGCACATCCGACGACCTATCGACCTGGCTCGACGAGCGCCTCGAGACCGCGGACGCGGCCCGCAGGCTCGTGTACTTCGAGGTGCAGACCGTGGGCAGCGGGACCGCGCGCAGCGGCTCCGGCAGCAACGGGGGCTCCGTGTTCGACTCGAACCCGTCAGATCCCGCGTCGGGCACGCAGATCGTCCCGGTGCCCGTCGTGCCCGTCACCCCGCCGGTTCAACCCAACGTCAGTCCAGCCAACCTGAGCGGCCTGTAGGCGACGGTTCCCATCCCCCTGCGCGGAATCCATGAAATTTAGGAGTCGATTGCTCACGGCCGCCGCCGTGCTGTCGATCGGCGCTTCAGCCCCCGGGCTGCGCGCGCTCGTGTCCTTGGAGGACGGCAAGGACCATGACTACATCGACTCCACGCTGCAGATCGGCTACGACTCCAACCTGTTCGCCCGCGCGCAGAGCGGGGGCAGCATGATCTACTCGGGAACGCTCGGCACGGAGTTCACGCGGCGCGCCGGGTGGATCGGCGTGAACGCCACCGCGGGGATCAGCTTCGCCGAGTACGGCAGCTACCGGTCCCAGGACTACGTGGACCCGAAGCTGACCGCCGAGCTGACGAAGCAGTCGGGGCGCACCACGGGCTCGCTGACCGTGAGCGTGCAGAAGGAAAACCGCACCGACATCGACACCAACACCCGCGACGTCTCCTGGAACTACGAGGCGGGTCTCAACTTCCAGTACCCGGTGATCGAGCGCTACTCGATCTCGGGCGGCCTCGACTACGCGCGCACCGACTACCAGGACCGCGCGCTGTTCACCAACCTGCAGACCTACACGGGCAACCTGTACCTCTACTACGTGCTCAACGAGCAGCGCGACCTCTTCATCGACTACCGGGAGCGCTACGTCGACGAGGCCAACGGGCAGTACGACATCGACGAGGCCCTATCGGCGGGCGTCAGCGGGCGGGTGTACGGGCCGTTCAACGGGTCCCTGCAGGTGGGCTACCAAGTGCGCTCGCCCTACAACACGCCCAACATCAACGGCACCTACGGCAACCTCACGTCCACGGGCACGGCCGCCTGGAACATCAGCCGGAGGATGACCCTGACGGCGAACGTCTCCAAGGACCTGTCCAATACCGCGCAGGCCCAGTCCGTCGACTCGACCTCGGGGGGCCTCACCTTCCAGGATTCGCTGACGGCCAAGGCGAGCGTCACGTTCGACACCTCCGTGGGCCAAAACAAGTTCCTCAACCTGCAGACCGTCGGCCTGGACCCGAATGCGAGGCGCATTGACACGTTTTTCGAATTCGGAGCAGCATACTTTTATACTATCAATCAACATCTTAAGTTCGATCTCAACTACACCTACTACCGGAACTGGTCGTCCCTTTCGATCGCGGACTTTCCCCGGGAGCAGGTAAACCTCGAAATCAAGTCCCACTGGTAATACCCTCCCCTGTGCGCACCGCATTCAAGTTCCTCCTCCTCCTGGTGATCGGCGTCTCGGCCGCGGCACGGGCCTCGGACACCGGCACCGACTCCAAGAAGGCGCAGATCTACAACATCCGCACCACCGACAAGCTGAGCATCCGTGTCTTCCAGGAGGACGATCTCGCCACCATCTGCCGGGTCGACGCCAAGGGCACGGTGAACCTCCCGCTGGTCGGCGAGGTGCGCGTCTACGGGCAGACGCTCAGCGGGGCCGAGCGCACGATTGAGAAGGCCTACCGGGAGGGCCTCTTCCTGCGCCATCCCGAGGTGACCGTCACCGTCGAGGAGTACGCCCCCCGCGAGGTCTCGATCCAGGGCCAGGTCAAGAACCCGGGGCGCTACCCGCTGCCCGTCGAGGCCACCTTCAGTGTGCTCGACCTGGTCACCAAGGCCGGCGGCTTCACGGACACGGCCCAGGGCACGTCCGTGCGCGTCACGCGCATCCTGCCCGACGGCAGCACGAAGGTGATCACCCTGGACGTCGAGAGCCTGATCAAGGGCAAGGGAACGTCCAAGTCCAACGAGCAGAACAACGCGCTCATGCTCGAGCCGGACGACATCGTCTACGTTCCCGAGCGCATAATCTGACGGGCACACCTGATTTCCGATGGCCGACACCAACCCCCCCATGAAGCCCTCGCGGGCGTATGCCTCAGGCGATGACGAGATCGCCGTCGAGCGCCGGACGCTTCGAGACTACTATATCATCCTGCGGGAGCGCCTTTGGATAGCGCTCCCCATCGCCCTCGTGGTCTCGGTGGGCTTCTTCTACTGGCAGGTGCGCAAGACGCCCATCTACCAGGCCGTGGCCTCGCTCCAGTTCGAGAAGCCGGAGACGGTCGTCACGAGCCAGGGCGTCGTCGACCCGTCGGTGCGCTCCGGCGAGGACATCAACACCTACATCCACGACATCGACAGCAACCGGCTGCGCAACAGCGTCATCCAGTCGTTCACGCCCCAGGAGCGCGCCATCCTCGAGCGCGCCGCCCTGCAGCGGCTTCCCGCGGGCGCCACGCCGCCGCCGGTGGGCGCCCTGATAGGCAGCGTCGACGCGGAGCCCATGCGCAACAGCTACCTGATCACGATCACGGTGCGCCACGAGGACCCGGAGGCCGCCGCGCTGGTAGCCAACCGCTACGTCGACAAGTTCATGGACTACCTGTTCGAGAGCGTCGGGGGGAAGAACGAGGAGGCCGTCACCTACCTGAGGGCCCGCGCCGAGCAGCTGCGCAAGGACGCCGAGAGCTCCGAGAAGCAGCTCCAGGACTACATGCGCGAGCACAACCTGGTGTCGCTCGACAAGAGCATCGACATCGTCTCCGACCGCCTGAAGTCGGTGAACGCCGCGCTCACGACCGCCAAGCTCGATGAGCTGAGCGTCGAGGAGCTCGTGAAGCAGGTCGAGTCCTTCAAGCGCGAAGGCAGGGACCTCCTTGAGATCTCCTACATCGCCTCCCACGGCGCCGTCCCCTCGCTGAAGACCCAGCTGAGCGAGGCCGAGCAGCAGCAGGCGATCCTGACAGACCGCTACCTGGAGAAACACCCCAAGGTGATCGAAAACGCGAACCGGATCGCGATCACGAAGGCCGAGCTCGCCCGGGCCGTGGAGATGGCGATCGCCGACCTCGACGCGCGCCGCGCCGCCGCCCGGGACACCGTGGCCGGCCTCCAGAAGGAGTACTCGGCGCAGGAGACCCAGGAGCTCAGCCTTCGGGCGCTCAGCGTGGACTTCAACTCGCTCCAGAGCCGCGCGACGGTCGCGAAGAACTACTACATGGAGATCCTCGACCGGCTCAACCAGACGACGACCTTCAAGAACCTGGACAAGATCGCGCTCCACCCCCTCGACCGCGCGGTCGTGCCCGGCGCCCCGGTCTCCCCCAACGTGGGCGCCAGCCTGCGCACGAGCATCGGCCTCGGGGTCATCATCTTCCTCGTGATCGCCATCGGGCTCGGCTTCATCGACGACCGCGTGAAGAGCGCCTGGGACGTCGAGTCGTTCATCGGGGTTAACCTGCTCGGCATCATCCCGCAGCTCTCGTCGATCGCCGACGAGGAGAAGGTGAGCCTCTCGGAATCGCCCACGGGCAGCGAGTCGGGCAACGAGGCCTTCCTCGGCCTCTACAGCTCGACCAAGATCCAGAGCAAGCTCGACTTCCCGAAGTCGATCCTCGTGACCAGCACGATCCCCGGCGAGGGCAAGACCCTGATCTCGTGCAACCTGGCCGCGTGCTTCGCCCGCCACGGCAAGAAGACGCTCCTCATGGACTGCGACCTGAGGCGCCCGATGCTGCACCGCCATTTCCGGCAGCAAAACAACAGCGGCATCATATCGTGGTTCGAGCGCGGGGCGCGGCTGGACGGGGACATCCTGACGAACGCCGACCTCGGGATCGTGAAGCTGGCGGACAACCTCTGGCTGCTGACCTCGGGGGGCCGCTCGAAGAGCCCGACCGAGCTTCTGGAGAACCCGCTCTTCCCTGAACTCCTCGAGCGGCTGAAGAAGGAGTTCGAGCTCGTCGTGATCGACTCGCCCCCTATGGGCGCCGTCACTGACGCGATGCTGATAGCCGAGCGCGCCGACGAGGTGATCTACGTGTGCCGCTTCAACCGCGCCTACCGCAAGCACATCCGCCTCTACATCAAGGCCCTGAGGGAGGGAAAGAACGAGATCCTCGGGATCGTGCTGAACGGGTTGTCCCCCCGCCGGATCGAGTACTACTCGAACTACCGGTACTACCGCAGCTACAAGAAGTACTACGGGGCCCAGAGCTAGCGCGCCCCGAGCCCCGTGCCGCACGCGCCCTCAGCGTTCCTGCCAGAAGACTTCGACGGCGCGAAGCCCCTCGTGCTGATCGCGGGCCAGGGGGTCTACCCCCAGCTCCTCGCCCGCGCCGCGCGCAAGGCCGGCGTGCCGCTCAGGCTGATCGCGTTCGAGGGGGAGACGGACCCCGCGTGGGTCGCCACCTTCCCCGAGGCGGAGCGGGCCACCGTGCACGTGGGACAGGTGGGCAAGACGCTCAAGCTGCTCGCCTCCTACGGGGCGGGCTACGCCGTCATGGCGGGACAGGTCACGCCCCGGCGCCTGTTCGACGGGCTCAAGCCCGACCTCAAGGCCGCCACGATCCTCCTCTCGCTCAAGCGGCGCAATGCCGAGACCATCTTCGGCGCGATCGCCAAGGAGATCGAGGCGCTGGGGGTGCGCCTCCTCGACGCGCGGGCCTTCATGGACGACCAGATGGCCACCCCGGGCTGCATGACCGGCGGCCGATTCCCGATCGAGCGGGACTACCTCGAGCACGGCATCCAGATCGCCCGCGAGTGCGCCCGGCTCGACATCGGCCAGGGCTGCGTCGTCCGCAAGGGCACCGTGCTCGCCGTCGAGGCGTTCGAGGGCACCGACGAGATGCTGCGGCGCGCCGGCTCGCTTAAGACCGAGGAGACCCTCTTCGTGAAGACCGTCAAGGGACGCCAGGACTTTCGCTTCGACGTCCCGTGCTTCGGCCTGCGCACGCTCGAGACGATGCGGGAGGCCGGGCTCAGGTGCGCTGCGCTCGAGGCCGGTGGCGTCATCCTCCTCGACAAGCCGGCCGTGCTCGAGCAGGCGAAGGCCCACAGGATCAGCCTGCTCGGCTTCTAGAGGCTCCCGACGGGGCCGCTTGCCCTTTGGCCCGCGCGCACCATGATTAAACCCCTCCACCCATGCAGAACGACGTCGTAGCCGCCACCGTGCGGGGGGTCGTGCCGACCCCCAACGGCTGCGCCGTGTTCCTGGGCAACGAGCAGAAGACCTTCGTCATTTACGTCGACCACTCGGTCGGCAACGCGATCCAGATGACTCTCGACGGCGTCAAGAAGGACCGCCCGCTCACCCACGACCTGATCGGCAGCATCCTGGTGGGGCTCGGCACGAGCCTCGAGCGGGTGGTGATCAACGACGC
This sequence comes from uncultured Opitutaceae bacterium, assembly GCA_903919205.1. GTDB lineage: Bacteria > Verrucomicrobiota > Verrucomicrobiia > Opitutales > Opitutaceae > Palsa-1447. The sequence continues at coordinate 32,458 of CAIXHE010000122.1, forward strand.
GCGCGACCAGACCTTCTTCGCGCGGATCCTCCTAAAGATGGAGAACGAGCTCGGGACGAAGATCGTCGAGATCGACGCCCGCCCGAGCGACTCGATCGTGCTCTCGCTCCAGCAGAAGCGGCCGATCTACGTGGCGCGCGCCGTGTTCGACGCGGTCGAGGACAAGAGCGACATCTTCGAACAGTGGAGCAAGCAGCAGGAGGAGTCCGGGGACGACCCGTCCGAGCCGTGAGCCAGGCGCTTCCGCTGCCGATCAGCCCGGGCCAGCCCCTGACGGCGCTGGCTCCGATGCAGGACGTGACGGATCTCGCCTTCATGCGCGTCGTCGCCTCCTACGGCGCCCCCGACCTCTTCTTCACGGAATTCTTCCGCGTCCACGCCCAGTCCCGGCCCGAGCGGCACATCCTGCGCAGCATCGACGAGAACGACACCGGCCGGCCCGTCTTCGCGCAGCTGATCGGCGAGGACATACCCCACATGGTGCGCACCGTGGAGGCGCTCCTGCGCCACCCGGTGGCGGGCATCGACCTGAACCTCGGCTGCCCGGCCCCCAAGGTCTACAAGAAGAACGTGGGCGGGGGCCTCCTGCGCGACCCCGACCGAATCGACCTGCTGATCGGCGCGCTGCGGCAGGCCGTGCCGGGCCTCCTCACGGTGAAGATGCGCATCGGCTTCGAGGACGACGCCCACTTCGAGCGCATCTTGGGGATCGTGGTGCGCCACCAGGTCGACCTGCTGACGGTGCACGGGCGCACCGTGAGGGAGATGTACCGCAGCGAGGTGCACTATGACAAGATCGCCCAGGCAGCCGCGCGGGTGCCCTGCCCCCTCCTCGCCAACGGCAACGTCACCTCCGCGGCCCGGGCCGCGGAGATCGTGCGCGACACCGGGGCGGCCGGGGTCATGATCGGCCGCCATGCGATCCGCAACCCCTGGATCTTCAGGCAGTGCCGCGAGCGCTTCGCCGGGCGCGAGCCCCTGCGGGTGTCGCTCGGCGACGTGCGGGGCTACGTCGAGCGCCTTTACCACGCGACGCGCCAGGAGGGCATCCCCGAACGCGCCCACGTGAACAAGATGAAGAAGTACCTGAACTTCGTGGGCCAGGGCGTCGACCCGCGGGGCGACTTCCTGAGGGACATGCGCCGGGCCGAGTCCGAGTCCGAGCTCTTCGGGATCTGCGACCGCCACCTGCTCTCGGACGCCGGCGCGGCCTTCGCCCCCGAGCCCTACCCCGGGGTCATCGCGCGACCCAACTGCGAGACGCCGGTGGGCGAGCCCGACGGCTGCTCGCTCGAGACCGTCTCGGCGTAGGGCCGCCCTACTCGAGGCCGAGGGACTTGCGCCCCTCCTCGGAGATCATGCGCGGGTTCCAGATCGGGTCCCAGACGATGTGGACCTTGGCCCGCTCCACGGCGGGAAGCGCCGCGATCCTCTGTCGCGCATCCTCGGCGATCACCGGGCCCATGCCGCAACCGGGGGCCGTCAGCGTCATCTTGACTTCCACCGAGTGGGCGCCGCTGTCCGTCTTCTCCACCGAGAGGTCGTAGATCAGCCCGAGGTCCACGATGTTCACCGGGATCTCGGGGTCGAAGCACCCCTTCAGGGCGTTCCACACGGCGTTCTCGCTGAACTCGCCCGGCGACTCGGCCGCCTGCTCGGAGACCGAGACGCCCTCGATCGCCGAGACGTCGCCGCGCGCGATCCTCAGGAGCCCCAGGTCCGAGCGCACGGTCACGCTGCCGCCGAGCGTCTGGACGACCGCGACCTCGCTGCCGGCAGGCAGCGTGACCGGGTTGCCAGCCGGGATGGCCGTGGCCGGGCAGTCCCTGAGCACGCGGTGGCTCATTGGATGGAGAGGTCCATCGGCATCCGGGCGTACATGCCGCGCGGGTCGTTGAAGGCGCGTAGCTGCGCAAGCTCGGCCTCGAGGCGCTCGGCGATCTGCGAGACCAGGCCCCTGCTTTGCATCCGCAGCGACGTGGGCGCGACCTTCCCAAGCATCTCCGCCAACGCCTCGGAGAGGTTCTTCGCCCGAGGGTACTCCCCGACGCGGTAGGCCTCACCCAGCTTCGCCTGCTGCGCCGCGTACTTGATGGCGACGTCCAGCCCGCCGATCTCGTCGACGAGCCCCAGCTTCTTCGCCTCGGTCCCCGACCACACGCGGCCCTGGGCGATCTCCTCGACGAAGGCCGGCTTCAGTTTCCGGCCCTCGGCCACCTTGGCGATGAACTGGCTGTAGAGCCAGTCGACCATGCGCTGGATGACGGCAAGCTCCTCCGGCGTCTTGGGCCGGGAGATCGTGATCGAGTCCGCGAACTTGCCCGTCTTGACCGTGTCGAAGGTGATCCCGTGGTCGTTCGCAAGCTTCTGGACGTCAAACTGGATGCCGAAGACGCCGATTGAGCCGGTGATGGTGGTCGGCTCGGCGAAGATCCGGTCGCCGAAGGTCGAGATCCAGTAGCCTCCCGAGGCGGCATACGTGCCCATCGACACGATGACCGGCTTCACCTGGTGGGCCAGGCGCAGCTCCCTCTGGATCGTTTCCGAGGCGGTGGCGCTGCCGCCGGGGCTGTTCACGCGCAGGACGATCGCCTTCACGTTCGGGTCCTCGCGCAGCTCCCGGATCTCGCGGGCGAAGCGGGTCCCGCCGATCTCGCGGCCGTCGCCCTCGCCGCCCACGATGTCGCCCTCCGCGTAGAGGACGGCGACCTGGCCCGAGCCCGCGCCCACCGGGGGGCGCAGCGAGTTCTTGGCGTAGGTGCCGATGTCGATCTGGCGGAAGCCTTGGGTCGGCGACGTGACGCCGGTCAGCTTCTTCAGCTTGGCGATCAGCTCGTCGCGGTAGAGCACGTGGTCGACGAGGCCGGCCTTCAGCGCCGTCGACGGCTTGATGAGGCCCTCGGCGTCGACCACGGCCTGGATCGACTCGACGGTCATGCCGCGGGACTTGCCGATGTCGGCGAGGAGCGTGCCCCAGAGGTCGTCGAGGAGCTTCTGGAGCTGCTCGCGGTTCTCCGGGCTCATGTCGGTGCGCGTGTAGGGCTCGACGAAGGACTTGTACTTGCCGACGCGAGTCACCTGCACGCCGATGCCGTACTTCTGGAACGCCCCGGCGAAGAAGATGGGCTCGCTGGCGAGGCCGGGCAGGAGGATCTCCCCGTAGGGGTCGAGGCAGACGTCGGTGGCGACGGAGGAGACGTAGTAGTCGCGCTTGTCGGCAAACTCCAGGAAGGCGTAGACCGGCTTGCCCGAGGCCTTGAAGTCGGCGAGCGCCGAGCGCAGCTCGCGCAGCGACGCCAGGCCCGAGCTCATCCCGGAGGCCGAGATGTTGCCGAGAAGAAGCACCCCGCGGACCCTTGCGTCGTGGGCCGCATGGCGGAGGGCGCGGGTCAGCAGGCGCAACTGGAGCGTGTCGCTTCGGCCGTTCGTGAAGTCGCTCAGGTCGACCGGCGGGGGGGCGTCCGTGATGGCCAGGGAAAGGTCGAGCACCAGCACCGTGTCGGAGGCCACCTCGGGCGCCTTCTTCTGCTGGCCGAGGGCGATGATCGCACCAACGAAGCCGATGAAGAGCAGGAGGGCCCCGGTGCCGAAGATGACCAGGGCCACGAGCGCTCCCAGCATGGAGGTGATAAAGTTCTTCATTTCTGTGACGAAGTTACCCGGAATCACCGGTTCCACCAGTCCGAAAGGGCTGGCGCGCAGAAGTTACGCAGGAACGGGTTGCAACGCAGCGCACCCAAGCCTAATATCGCCCGCATGAATGAGCAGAAGGAGCTCCTGACGACCTCGCAGAAGGCGCTGACCATCAACCTTGATGTGCCTAAGTACGGCACCTTCGCGGAGATAGGAGCCGGCCAGGAGGTGGCCCGCGAGTTCTTCCAGGCGGGCGGGGCCTCGGGAACCATCGCCAAGTCGATCTCGGCCTACGACATGGTGTTCAGCGACGCCATCTACGGAAAGGCCCCGCGCTACGTGTCGCGCGAGCGCCTCAAGCTGATGCTCGACCACGAGTACCAGCTGCTGATCGAGCGCCTTTCGGCCACCCGGGGCGAGCGCACCAATTTCTTCGTCTTCGCAGACACCGTCGCCACCAGCAACTTCAAGGGCACGAACGAGGCCCACGGCTGGCTCGGCATCCGCTTCCAGACAAAGCCGATGGGCGAGCCGAGCGAGATCGTGCTGCACGTGCGCATGTGGGACAAGGAGGCCGTGCTCCAGCAGCAGGCCCTCGGGATCGTCGGCGTGAACCTGATCTACGGCGCCCTCTACTACCGCAACGACCTGAAGAAGCTGATCGAGTCCCTTCGCGACAACCTGGGGACCGACCGGATCGAGGTCGACATGCTGCGCTTCTCGGGGCCGATCTTCGAGAACGTGGACAACCGCCTGATGTCGCTCTACCTGGTGCAGTTCGCGCTCACCAATGCCGTCATGTTCGGCCAGCAGGGCGAGGTCCTTCAGCCGTCGGAGGTGCTGCACAAGAAGGCGATCCTGGTCGAGCGCGGAAGCTTCAGGCCGGTCACGCACGTGAACGTCGACATGATCAACTGCGCGACAGCCCAGTTCGTGCAGGAGCCGCTGGTCAAGGGCAAGGACGTCGTCGTGCTGATGGAGATCACGATGAACAACCTGCTCACCGACGGAACGCTGGACGCCCAGGACTTCCTCTCGCGGGTCGACTTGCTCGCCGACATCGGCTTCACGGTGCTCATCTCGAACTACCCCGAGTATTTCAGGCTCACCTCGTACTTCCGCAGGTACACCAAGGAGATGATCGGTGTCGCGATGGGCATCAACAACCTCCTCGAGATCTTCAACGAGAAGTACTACGAGAACCTCGAGGGCGGCATCCTCGAGTCGTTCGGGCGCCTATTCCGCAACGCCGTGAAGCTGTACATCTACCCGATGCGCAAGGAGGCGTACGAGATGTTCATCGCGCAGGCGTCGGGCTCCGGCACCCCCTCGGCCGACCACGCGTTCACCTCGAACGTGCTGATCACGGCGAAGAACGTGAAGATCGTCGACCACCTCTCGAACCTCTACGCCCACCTCCTGGAGAACCACTACATCGACTGCCTGGTGGGCGTGGACCCCACCACGCTCAACGTGTTCTCGCGAGACGTGCTGAGGCGCATTAAGGACAAGGATCCGGCATGGGAGACGATGGTGCCGGTGCCGGTCGTTGAGGCGATCAAGCGCCGGGGGCTGTTCGGATACTCCGACCACCCGATCCTTGCGGCGGCCAAGTAGGATGCGCTTCCACAAGTACCACGCCCTAGGAAACGACTACATCGTCCTCGACCCCGCAGACTTCCCCGACTGGGCAAGCCCGTCGCGGCAGCAGATACGGGTCATCTGCCACCGGAACTTCGGGGTCGGCTCCGACGGCATCCTCTGGGGCCCGCTCGCGACCGCCCGGGCCGAGTTCGGCCTGCGAATCTTCAACCCGGACGGCTCCGAGGCCGAGAAGTCCGGCAACGGCCTGAGGATCTTCTCGCGCTACCTTTGGGATCAGGGCCGGCTGAAGGCGCCCACCTTCACGGTCGAGACCCCCGGCGGCGTCGTGGAGTCGGTCATCCGCGAGGAGGGTCGCCTGATCACGGTCGCCATGGGGCGCGTGAGCTTCGACAGCGCGAGGATACCGGTCGGGGGCGCCCCGAGGGAGGTGCTGAGCGAGCCCATAGAGATCCAGGGCCGCGCGTTCACGTTCTCGGCGGCGACGATCGGCAACCCCCATTGCGTGCTGCCCGTGGACGACCTCTCGCCCGAGCTCGCGAGGCGCTACGGCCCGGACCTCGAGGTGCACCCGCTCTTCCCCAACAAGACGAACGTGCAGTTCCTGAAGGTCCTCGACCGATCCAACATCCAGATCGAGATCTGGGAGCGCGGGGCGGGCTACACCCTGGCCTCCGGCAGCAGCTCGAGCGCCGCGGCCGCCGTAGCCCACCGCCTGGGGCTCGTCGGCCGCTCGGTGACCGTGCACATGCCCGGCGGCACGATCGGCATCGAGATCGGCGACGGTTTCTCGATCCAGATGACGGGCACGGTGAACAAGGTGGCCGATGGCCGGATGCACCCGGACCTCTTCGCGGTGTCGGTGTAGGAGGATTGACCTCCCCGCGCCGCGCGTCCTCTTCGTAGGGCCATGGACCTCCCCGACGACGAGCCCGCGTTCCTAAGCGCCCTGGTGAAGGCCTCGCGGCAGCGCACCCACCACGTGAAATGGGTGGACCGCGACGGCACCGAGCGCCAGACCGCCCTCACCCAGCCCGAGGTCGTCCGCCTGAACACGATCGCCAGCCGGATGCGCGTCTCGAAGAGCGAGGTGCTGCGGCAGGCCGCGCACGTGCCCGTGGCCAAGCCTGCTCGGCCGGCCTAGGCCGACGGGTTCAGCGGCCCCCTGCGAGCCGCCCGTTCACGGGCCGGCGCAGGTCAAAGTAGCGCTCGATCACCTCGGCCTCGGCCCGCAGCCAGTGCATCACGTCCCCGCCACCCTCGGTGCCAAACCTGCGCCGCAGCCGGTCGGCCCGCTTGGCGATCAGGAGCTCCAGTTGGAAAAGGTCGCTCTCCATGAAGGGGACGAGGCTGCGGGGTTTCTTGCTCACGGATTTCATCGTCTCAATGGAGGTCACGGGATCAGACGCGGTCCCGCGGAAAGGGTTCCGCGGAACTCTCGGAAACGGACTGGGGCTCAGGGAATATCGGCGCGAGCCACCCTCGGCTTAAGCGTCCCGGCAAGGATTTATGAAGATTTATCGGGGCGCCGCCCCGGGGCCCCGCGGCCGGAGGCTCGCGTTCATGCGCAGCGCGAGGCCGAGCACGCAGGACCAGAGGAGGACAAAGGTGGCGCCGAGCTGCCACTGGAGGGATCGGTGCAGGGCGGCCTCGGCCACGGGACCCATGAAGCCGAGGCGGACGAGCCCCACCAGGTGGATCGAGAGAAGGCCCGCCGCGAGCACCACGGAGCCACGGAGGGGGGCCCACGAGCCCCCAATAAGCAGCACCGCGGCCGTGGCAGCGCACCCGGCCCCGATGAGTCCCATCACGACCCCGAGCCCCAGGCCGCCCTCCCGCACACCGGCCAGGGCCCCGGCGTTGCCCAGATACACCGCTGCCGCGGCAAGGTAGCCGCCGGCGCAGACCCCCACCCAACGCACTGCATTCGGCTCGTTCATGTCTGTAGGGCTGATCGGCCCGATCGGCCGTCCACTCGAGCCCAAATCCGGGCGGGCCAGCGCAGCCCGATCCCGGACCGCCGGTGAGGCGGCGCCTCAGACCTCGAGGCCGAACTCGGCGGCGGCGAGCGGGAGCAGGCCCGGGTAAACGCCGTCGGCCCCGGCCGCCACGAGCGCCGCGCGGTCGTGGGTGCCGGTGGTGACGCAGAAGCACGGGAAACCCGCGGCGCGCGCGGTGGCGATGTCGAACGGCGAGTCGCCGACCAGGCAACAGCCCGCCGCGTCCGCGCCCAGCCTGCGCAGGGCCTCGGCGGTGAACTCCCGGGCGGGCTTGCGCCAGGCGCAGTCGCGGGCGCCGAGGACCAGGTCGAGGTGCGGGGTGACGCCCAGGTGCCTGAGGAGGGCCCGGGCATGGTCGCCGATCTTGTTCGTGAGGACGCCGGTGCGCACGCCCGCGGCGTGGAGCGCACCCACCACCTCCAGGGCCCCGTCGTAGAGCACCGGGTCGTCCAGGAGGATCCTCTCGGTATAGGCGACGTGGATCCGGCACGCCTCGGCCACCTGGTCGGGGGCCACGAAGTGCGCCATGGCGTTCTCGAGGCCCCCGCCCACCGCGCGGCGCACCGCCTCGGGCGAGGGCGCCGGCAGCCCGAAGAGCGGCAGGGTGTGGCCGTACGCGCGGTGGAGCGTCGTGAACGCGTCGACCAGCGTGCCGTCCAGGTCAAAGAGAACGGTGCGGAAATGCGGCATGTGCCCGGGCAGTGTTGGCATCGGTTCCTCCCAGGTCGAAGGATAAAGTCGGCGGGCCGCGCCGGCCTCCGCATCACCCGGCGGATGCTTCCCGGGCTTTACTGACCCGGCCGCGGTGTCTCAGGATGGCGCCCGTCGACCATGGAAGACCCGAAGCCCCCTTTCCCCGCATGGCTGCCCTGGGCGACGGCCGCATGCCTCGGGGCGCTCGCCCTCTGCCTCGGGGAACTCTGGGCCGTCGAGCGCGCCCAGGGCCGCCTACTGAGGGACGAGGGACGGGTGGCGGAGGCGGGCCTCCAGGGTCTGCGCAACCAGATGGAGGCCGAGCGCATCCTCAGCCGCAGGCAGATCGAGAACCTGCGCTCGGCCGGCCCCCTGGGCAACGTGTCGGCCGCCCTCCTGCAGCCCCCGGCAGGGATCCCCGCGCAGCATTTGCCGCGCGTCGGGGTGGTGGTCTGGAACGAGTCGGGCAACGGCGCCTTCGTGCGGTTCGGAGGCCCCGGCGAGCCCGAGCCGGCGCGCGACTTCCAACTGTGGCTGCTGGGGGACGCGCGCTCAAAGCCGGTGCTCTGCGGGCGGATCCACGCTCCGCCGAACGGCAACGCCGACGGATCCCCCGTGCGCCTACCGGCGGACGTGGCCGACAGTGACCATTTTGTGCTGGTCGAGGGGACGGCCCCGCCGGGCTCCCCCGGGGCGGCAATCGTACTTGCTTCCCTCCCCGCACCCGGAAAAATCGACGACCGATGATCATCAAACCGAAGGTTCGCGGGTTCGTGTGCGTCACCGCCCATCCCGCGGGATGTGCAGCCCATGTCCAGGAGTGGATAACTCACGTCAAATCAATGGGTCCCATCAAGAACGGGCCCCGCAAGGTCCTGGTGATCGGATCCTCTACAGGCTACGGGCTGGCCTCCCGCGTGACGGCCGCGTTCGGATCGGGGGCCGCGACCCTCGGCGTCTTTTTCGAGCGGCCCTCCGAGGAAGGCCGCACGGCCACCCCCGGCTGGTACAACACCATCGCCTTCACCCGGGCGGCCCGCGAGGCGGGCCTGTACGCCTCGAACATCAACGGCGACGCCTTCTCGGACGAGATCAAGGCGCAGGCGCTGGAGACCATCCGCCGCGACCTGGGCCAGGTGGACCTGGTGATCTACTCCCTGGCGTCGCCCCGGCGGACCATGCCGAAGACCGGGGCCGTGCACAAATCCGTGCTCAAGCCCGTGGGCGCCTCGTACACCAACAAGACCGTCGACACCGACAAGGGCATCGTCAGCTCGGTGACGATCGAGCCGGCCAATGAGCAGGAGATCGCGGACACGGTGGCCGTGATGGGCGGCGAGGACTGGGAACTGTGGATGAACGCCCTGGCGGGGGCGAAGCTGCTGGCGCCGGGCGCCGAGTCGGTCGCCTACTCCTACATCGGGCCCGAGGTGACCTGGGCCATTTACAAGAACGGCACGATCGGGCTCGCGAAGAACGACCTTGAGCGGGCCTCACGCAACATCGACTCGATGCTCAAGCTCGCCGGGGGCGGCCGCGCCTTCATCTCGGTCAACAAGGCCCTGGTCACCCAGGCGAGTTCGGCGATCCCGGTGGTGCCGCTGTACATCTCGATCCTCTACAAGATCATGAAGGCGAATGGCACCCACGAGGGATGCATCGAGCAGATGCAGCGGCTCTTCGCCACCCACATCTACGCCCCGGCGGGCCCCCGCTTTGACGAGGCGGGCCGCGTCCGCATCGACGACCTGGAGATGAAGCCGGACGTGCAGGCGGCCGTGGCCAGCATCTGGCCCGGGGTCACGACGGAGAGCCTCTCGGCCCTCACCGACATCGCGGGCTACCGCACCGAGTTCCTGAAGCTCTTCGGATTCGGCCTGCCGGGCATCGACTACGACGCCGAGGTGGAGCCGCACGTGCTGATGCTCTAGGCGTCAGCCCTCGCCGCCGGGAACCGTGGCCGACAGGCCGTTGTCGGCGGCGCCCAGGCCGAGGATGTAGGGGCCCGCCCGCTTCACCCATTCATCGGCCTTCGGATAGCCGCCGGCCCCCTCGGCAAAGCAGGCGCGCAGCATGTCGGTGTCAATGATCCCCGGGTTCAGGGGCACGGCCGCCATGCCCGCCGGCAACTCCTGGGCGAGCGCCTTCGTCAGGCCCTCGATGGCCCACTTGGTGGCGCAGTAGGGGGCGACCTCCGCGGAGGTGCTGCGGCCCCAGCCGGAGCTCATGTTGACCACCACCCCGCTCCCCCGCTCCACCATCGAGGGGACGAACGCCCGCACGACGTTCATGACGCCGAGGATGTTCACCGAGACCACCTTCGCCGCCTCGTCGGCGCCCACCTTCCAGAGGGGCGCGGGGGTGTTGATGAGGGCGGCATTGTTGATCAGCAGGTCCGGGGCGCCCATGGAGCTCAGCACCCGGTCCGCCCAGAGGCCCACCTTCACCGGCTGGGTGACATCCACCGGGTCGAAGCTGTTCGGCTCGGGATGGGTGAAGCGCAGGTCGAAGATCGCCTGACCGCTGCGCCCGCAGCCCGCGACCGTGTGGCCCCCGGCCATGAACCAGCGCGCCAGCGAAAGGCCGAGCCCGCGGGTCACGCCTGTGATGACGATCTTCATGCGCCTAGCGCGCCTGCAGGCTGAACTTGTTCAGGCCCGAGGTGCGGCAGGCGTCCATGACGAAGGCCAGCTTCTTCAGCTGGGTCGTCTCGTCGGCCTTGATCAGCACCGGGATGTCGCGGTTGCTCTCGCTCACCTGCTTCAGGAGCGCGAGGAGCGCGTCGTCGGACACGTTCTTTCCGTTGAAGGTGATGAGGCCATCGCGGTCGATGCCAATCGTGACCGTCCCCTTGAACTCGCTCTTGCCGGCCGTCGCGATCTTCGGGAGCGTGATGTGCATCATCGTCGCCGAGCGGAACTGCATCGTGACGAATGCGAAGAAGATCAACATGACCAGCACGTCGATCAGCGGCACGAGGTTGAGCTCGGGCCTCTTGCGCTTCTGGGCTCGGAATCCGCTCATCCTGCGGGTCCGCGGTTGATGATCCGCTCGAGGAGCACGTCGAGCTGGGCGGCGTAGTTGTCGATGCGGCGCTGGAGGTAGCCGCTGCCGACGAGGGAGGGAATCGCGATCGCTAGGCCGATGACAGTCGCCGAGAGAGCGAGCGCGACGCCCTTGGTGAAGACCACCGGGTCGGGAAGCCCCGTGTCGGGGGAGATCTGGGAGAACACCTCGAGGAGGCCCGTGACGGTTCCGGAGAGGCCGATCAGCGGGGCGGCCGCGTAGATCACGTCCAGGTACGGGACGCCACGCTCCATGCGGTTCACCTCGAGCCGCGCGAACGCCTTGAGCGAGCCCTCGTCATGCTGGTGCTGCTGGGCGAACTCCACGATGCGGGAGAGGACCGTGTGGCGGCCTCCGACCAGGGGCTTGCCGCTCATCACCGCGTCGACCAAGTCCGGCGGGAGGACGGCGGCGCTCCGCAGGGCATACAGGCGCTCGAAAATGATGAAAACAGCGAGCGCCGAGCACAACCCCAGGGGGTATATCAGGAGCCCGGCCCCCTTGAAGACTTCGATCATTCCAAGTATCATGGTGGTAATGCGACGGTTAGACGCGGCGTTTCACAAAAAGGTCCCTGAATTTATCCCACGGTTTACGCCGAGCCAAGCCGATAACACCCGGCCCCCGGGGAGGCTGGATGCAACCGGGCGGGCACGAGACCCTTAGGCCGACATGTAGGGCAGGCCATTCGCGACCTTGGCGGCATCGGAAGCCCCCTCGAGGAGCTCGCCGATCGGGTCCCAGCGACCGTTCACCAGGGCGTCGCGGGCGCTCTCGCGCACCTCCACCTTAACGGTCTGCCCTGCGAAGGACACCGTCTGCCCCGCCACGTCGATCGAGACCTCGAGCGAGGGGTCGGCGTCGATGGCGCTGGCGATCCGAGCGATGTCCTCGCGCGAGGCGACCACGCAGGGCATCCCGAGCGTGGCCGAGTTGCCGAAGAAGATCTCGGCAAAGCCCTCGGCGATCACCGCGCGAAACCCGTACTTCTGGAGGGCCTGGGGCGCGTGCTCCCGCGACGAGCCGCAGCCGAAGTTGGAGCCCGACAGCAGGATCGTGGCGCCCGCGTGACGCGCCTCGTTGAGCGGGTGCGCCTTGTCCGTGCCGTCCGCGTTCTTGCGCACGTCATAGAACAGGTACTGCCCGAGCCCGTCGAAGGTGACGCACTTCATGAAGCGCGCCGGGATGATGCGGTCGGTGTCGATGTCGTTTCCGGGCACGTAGACGCCCCGGCCGACGACGCGTGTGATTTTTTCGAGTGGCATGGGTGGGGGTGTCCTCAGTTTTGGCTCACGCCGAACACCTCGCGGGCGTCGGCAACCGATCCGGTCAGGGCGGCGGCGGCCACCATGATCGGGCTCATCAGGATGGTGCGCCCGGTCGGGCTGCCCTGGCGTCCCTTGAAGTTGCGGTTGGAGGAGCTGGCGCAGAGCTGGTCGCCCACGAGCTTGTCGGGGTTCATGGCCAGGCACATGGAGCAGCCGGCGCTTCGCCACTCGAATCCCGCGTCCCGGAAGACCTGGTCGATGCCGAGCTCGGCGCAGATGAGGCCGACCCCCTGCGAGCCGGGGACGGCGATCGCCTTCACGCCCGGGGCGACCTTGCGGCCCTTGATGAAGCGGGCGACCTCCTGGAAGTCGCTCAGACGACCGTTGGTGCACGAGCCGAGGAACGCCACGTCGATCTTCGTGCCCTTGATCGGGGCCCCGGGCTTGAGCTTCATGTAGGCGAGCGCCTCGACGATCGAGGAGCGCTCGTCGTCGGTCGTGGCCCGCTGCGGATCGGGGATGATCCCCGTGATCGGCAGGCCCTGGCCCGGGTTGATGCCCCAGGTGACCGTGGGCGCGATGTCCGACGCGTCGATGCGGACGATGTCGTCGTACGTGCAGCCCGGGTCGCTCGCCACCGCGCGCCAGCGCGCGACGGCCGCGTCCCACTCGGCGCCCTTCGGCGAGTACGGCCGGCCCTTCAGGTAGGCGAAGGTGGTCTCGTCGGGGTTCACGTAGCCGGCTCGCGCGCCGCCCTCGATCGACATGTTGCAGACGGTCATGCGCTCCTCCATCGAGAAGCGCTCGAAGACGTCGCCCGCGTACTCGTAGGCGTAGCCCGTCCCGCCGTTGACCCCGAGCGTGCAGATGATGTGGAGGATCACGTCCTTCGCGTAGACGCCGGGCCGCAGCTTCCCGTTCACCTCGATGCGGCGCACCTTCAGCTTGCCGAGGGCCATCGTCTGGGTCGCGAGCACGTCGCGGATCTGGGTCGTGCCGATCCCGAACGCGATGGCGCCGAAGGCTCCGTGGGTGCTCGTGTGCGAGTCCCCGCAGGCGATCGTCGTGCCCGGCTGGGTGATGCCCTGCTCGGGCCCAACAATGTGGACGATGCCCTGCTTGCCGGTCGAGCGGTCGAAGAAGGTGATCCCGAACTCGGCGCAGCTGCGCCGCAGCTCCTTGATCATCGCGTCGGCCAGCGGGTCGGCGTAGGGCTCGCTCACCTGGTCGGTCGGCACGATATGGTCGACCGTGGCGAAGGTGCGGTGGGGCATGGCCACCTTGAGCCCCAGGTCGCGCATCATCCCGAAGGCCTGGGGGCTGGTGACCTCGTGGATCAGGTGGGTGCCGACCAACAGCTGGGTCTGGCCGTTGGCCAGGCGGCGCACGGCGTGCGCGTCCCACACTTTTTGGAATAGGGTTTTGGGCATGATCCTATCTATAACACGGGGTTGATTGTAGGGGAATTACTTGTTTGGGTTCCTGCGATGCCCCGAGAGTATCAATTTCCGTTCGAGCTGCGCCATCTGATCTATTTCAGGGAGGTCGCGCGCAGGCTGCACTTCAGGAAGGCAGCGGAGGCCCTCGCGATCGCCCAGCCGGCCCTAAGCCGGCAGATCGCCCAGCTCGAGGCCGCTCTCGGGGTGCGCCTGCTCAACCGCTCGAGCCGCCGCGTGGAGCTGACCGCCGCCGGCACCGCCTTCGTCCAGCGCATCGAGCCGGTCCTCGCCACCCTCCAGCGGGTCCCCGCCGACATGCGCGCGGTCGCCGAGGGCCGGGTCGGCCGCCTGAGGGTCGCCTTCACGGGGCTCGCGATGGCCACCGTGCTTCCCGAGATCCTGCGCGGCTTCCACCGCAACTTCCCCGGCATCCGCCTCGAGCTGAACGAGTCGCCGACCTCGCTGCAGGTGGCCGCGCTGCAGGCAGGCGAGATCGACTGCGGCTTCTTCCACCCGGACGCCTCCACGACGGGCATCGAGACCACGCTCCTGCTGCGGGAGCGAAACGGGGTTCTGCTGCCCGCGGACCACCCGTTGAGGTCAAGGAAGTCCCTGAACCTGAGGGACCTGGAAGGCTGCCCCTTCGTGCTCTTCCCGCGCGCGAACAACCCCGGCTTCTACGACCGGGTGCTCGCGGCGTTCGCGGCCTCCGGCGTCACCCCCCAGATCGCGGAGGAGATCTGGCCCCGCTCGAACGGGGTTGGGCTCGTGCGCGCCGGCGTCGGCGCCACCTTCGCCTGCCCGTCCGAGGCGCGGCACCTCCCCGACAAGGTGGTCTTCCACAAGCTCTCCGGCCCGGCCCCGGAGAGCCGGGTGGTCGTGGGCTGGCGCACGTCCCCCGCCCCTGCGCCGGCGCTCGAGGCCCTCTTACAGGCGGCCGCGGCGCACGCGGCCCGCTAGGCGACGCCCACGCGGTCGTCGATGCGGAACGACCGGAAAGCGAGCGCCAGGGCGAGGATCATGAGGGCCCCCGCCTCGTAGAAGGCGATTCCCGGCGCCGTTTTGATGAACGCCCCGAAGCTCCAGGACGCGATCAGCGGAGCGAAGATGTTCGCGAGGCTGACGAGGCCCGAGAGCGATCCCTGGACCGCGCCCTGCTCGTTCGCCGGCACGTGCTTGGTGATGAGCGCCTGGGCGGCCGGGCCCGAGATCCCGCCGAAGGCCCCGATGACCACGAGGACGTAGATCATCCACCCCTCGGTCGCGAAGCCATAGGCCGTCATGATGATGCCCGAGACGATGAGCCCTATCACCAGCCCGCGCCTCTCGCCGGTCATTGCAATGATCCGGCGCACCAGGCCGCCCTGAACGACCACGGCGGTGATCCCGAGGAAGGTGAGCGACAGGCTGACCTGGAAGATGGTCCAGTGGTAGCGCAGCTCGGTGTAGAGGACCCAGACGCTCTGGAGCATCGCCTGGCCGAACATGACGATGAAGTACATGAGGGCCAGGTCCACGACACCGCGGAACCGCCGAAGCGCCACGAAGGAACCGACCGGGTTGGCGCGCTTCCATGAGAACGGCCTGCGGCTCGGCGGCGGCAGGGACTCCGGCAAGACGAGGGCGCCGTAGAGCCAGTTGAGCCCCACGCAGCCCGCGGCCACGAAGAAAGGCAGGCGGTGGTTGATCCGCCCGAAGTAGCCGCCGATCACGGGGCCGATCACGAAGCCGAGGCCGAAGGCGGCCCCGACGAGCCCGTAGCCCTGGGCGCGCTTCTCCGGCGGGGTCACGTCGGCGATGTACGCGTTGCAGGTGCCGAGCGAGCCGGCCGTCATGCCGGAGATCAGCCGCGCGATGAAGAGCCACGTGAGCGAGGGCGCCTTCCCCATGATCACGTAGTCGACCGCCGAGCCGGCGAGCGCGATCAGGATCACCTTGCGCCTACCGAAGCGGTCGGAGAGGGAGCCGAGGATCGGCGCCGAGATGAACTGGGCCGCCGCGTAGGTGCCGATCAGCCAGCCGTAGGCCCAGGACCCGTGGGCGACGTCGCCCCCCTCGAAGTCCTTCACCAGGTCCGGAAGCACCGGGATGATGATGCTGAAGCCGAGCACGATCAGCACGAGCGTGATGAAGATGAAGCCCAGGGCGGGCTTGCGCGGGGCGCCGGCGTCCATGGCGACATCCTTCACGCGCCGGACGGGATTGGGAAGCCTAAGCTGAGCTAATCCTGGAGCGTCGCCATCTTCCGGTCGAGCTCGGCCCCCAGCTGGGTGCCCGGCTGGATTCCCAAGGCCTCCCGGGCGCGCTCGAGGGCGTCGCGCGCCTGCGCGCGCATCTTCAGCTGCACCAGGTGCTCGACGAAGCCCACCACGATGCCGTCGTAGAAGCCGGCGCCGGCGCCGTGCCCGAACTGCGCCAGGAGGGCGTTGAAGGTGGCGACCTGGCGCTCGACGGGGTCGGCGTGCAGGCTGCGCTCGAGGATGTTCGCGGCCTGGCGAACCGCCAGGTCGTCGCGGTCGCCCCTCATGTGATCGGCGATGCTGCGCTCCTCGTACGCAGCCAGGCTCGTCTCGCCGCGAGCGCGAAGGCTCTCGCACACGCGGTTGCCGTACTCGAGCACGAGGTCCGGGTACTTGGCGAGGGCGAGCTCGGCCTCGCGCATGGCGGCCTCCTGGTGGGAGGCGTCCATGCCCGTCCTCGCGTTGGCCGCGATCAGGAGCTCCCACGACGTGATGTTGCGCCGCTCGAAGTCGACGGAGAGCCTCGCGGCCCTGGCCGCGGCCGCGGCGTCGCCCTGGTTCAGGAAGTCGAGGGCGAACTCCTCGTGGACGCGCGACTGCATGAACTGCGGCAGCGCGCGGAAGCGCTCGGCGAGGAACCGCAGCTCGTGGTCCGAGATCGGCGCCCAGGTCTGGGGGTCGAGCGCGTAGCCAGTCACCAGGCGCTGCTCGGCGTAACGGCCCGCGTCGAGCTGCCAATGGCCCTGGGCGTCCAGGAAGCCGAACCAGGCGTGGCGGCCGTCCTGTCCCTGGCCCTTGAAGAGCAGGGTCGGCACGCCGCGCGCCTTGCCCGCCTCCGAGGCGAAGTACGCCTGGTCGCAGCATATGCCCCCGAGGGCGAGGATCTCCGGGAGCGTGTAGGGCGGCCCCGACCAGGTCATCAGCGCGGGGTTGTCGGCGCGGTCCCTGCGGTAGGACACCATGAAGTAGACCTGCTCAAACTGGTCCAGCGGGTAGGTCACGTGCTCGATCGACCAGTCCAGGTCCGCCACCGGCGTCGAGCCGTCGACCACGAACTTGAGCTCGCTGGCCCGCATCGGCGCCAGCCGCAGGTAGGTGCGGCCTCTCATGTCCTGGGCGGTCAGGTAGTCGAACGGCACGGCCGGGTTCGGCAGCTTCCTCGGCAGCGAGGCGGCCGTCACCTGCGAGTGCGGCCAGTACGGCGGGGGCGCGACGTCGTAGACGACGGCGATCGCGAGGCAGAGCGACGCATAACGCTCGAACCTCGCCGGGTCGCGCCGGTGGAGGCCCTCGAGGATCGTCAGCACGCGCGGAAGATAGTCGACGTCGGTCACGTCGGCGAAGAACTGCCCCGAGAAGTCCTCGTGCGAGAGCACCCAGGCCTGCATCTCGGGCGAGAGGTAGGAGCCGAGGAGCTTCGTGCCGTGCGGGTAGTCGCCCTCCATGCCGGCGTAGTTGAGGTGGTTCGCGCGCACGTTCGCGATCCAGGCGCCGCTGAAGCGCTCCTCGCTCTCGGAGAAGAGCGCCGCCCACCGGTAGACGTGGAACCATGCGTCGGCCGCCACGTAGCGCCGCTTCGCGTAGGCGTCCAGGGAGGCGGCCCGCAGGGCGGGGACGAGCGCCGGCCACCCGTCGGGCCCCGCCGCGACCGCCTCGAGGGCGGCGAGCCTGGCGGCCGTGGGCGGGTTGTCGGTCTCCGGGTTGTTGACGGGAGCCTGCGCGCGAGCCCCGGCCAGCTGCGCGAGGGCCAGGGCGGCCGCGCAGAGCGCATGTCGGGTCAGCCTCATCTCAGGGAGGAAGCAAAGGGGCTAACCCCGGGCGCGGCGACAGAAAACCCCGCCCCCGTTTTGAGGCGGTTGCGGGGTTTTGCTCGGCGGCGGTTGGCCGCTTTTGTTTAGGGCGCCACGCCTGTTGTGGCGGGGGGCGTCTTTTGCTTGAAATTGAGCACCTCTCCGTCGCGGCCCACCATGACGGACTCGCCCTCCTTCACGTCGCCGCGAAGGATCGCCTCGGCGAGCGGGTCCTCGAGGTAGTGCTCCACCGCTCGCCGCAGCGGGCGGGCGCCGTATTTCTCGTCGTAACCCTTCTCGATCAGGAGCTCCTTGGCCTCGGGCGTGAACTCGAGGGTGATCTTACGGTCCACGAGCCGCTGGGCGAACTTGGCGATCTCCAGGTCAACGATCGAGGTCAGGTCGTTCTTGTCGAGCGGCCTGAAGAAGACGATGTCGGAGATGCGGTTGAGGAACTCCGGCTTGAAGACCCTCTTGGCCTCCTCGAGCACCTTCTCGCGCATGCGCTCGGCGTCGTTGAAGCTCGATGCCGCGGCCGCGAAGCCCATCGACGTCTGCCTCTGGAGCAGCTGGGCCCCCACGTTGGAGGTCATGATGATGATCGTGTTGCGGAAGTCCACGGTGCGCCCGAGCGAGTCGGTCAGCCTGCCGTCCTCTAGGATCTGCAGCAGGATCTGGAGCACGTCGGGGTGCGCCTTCTCGATCTCGTCGAAGAGGATGACGGCGTAGGGGCGGCGGCGCACGGACTCGGTCAGCTGGCCGCCCTCCTCGTAGCCCACGTAGCCCGGGGGCGAGCCGATCAGGCGGGACACGGCGAACTTCTCCATGTACTCGCTCATGTCGATCTGCACCAGGGCCTCCTGCTTTCCGAACATCTGTGAGGCGAGCTGCTTGGCGGTCTCGGTCTTGCCGACGCCGGTCGGGCCGACGAAGAGGAACGAGCCGATCGGCCTGCGCGGGTCCTTGAGGTCCGCGCGCGAGCGACGGAGCGCGCGCGCGATGGAGCTGGCCGCTATGCCCTGGCCGATCACGGACTTCTGGAGCTCGGCCTCGAGGTTCAGGAGCTTCTCGCTCTCCTTCTTCTCCATGCGCGAGAGCGGGATGCCGGTCCAGTCGGCGACCACCTGGATCATGAGCTCGTCGTCGATCACGACGCGCTTCTCCTCGCGGGCCTTCTTCCACTGCTCGGTGGCCTGCTCCTGCTTGGTGCGCAGCTGCTTCTCGCGGTCGCGGAACTTGGCGGCCTCCTCGAAGTGCTGCTCGCTGATGGCCTTCTCCTTCTGGCCGCAGACCTCCTCGATCTCCTTGGTGAGGCTCTCTATGTCGGGCGGCCTGCTGAGGGCCGAGATGCGGGCGCGGGAGCCCGACTCGTCCATCACGTCGATCGCCTTGTCAGGCAGGAATCGGCCCGTGATGTAGCGGTCGGAGAGCTTGGCGGCGGCCTCGAGGGCCGAGTCCGTGAAGTTCACCTTGTGGTGGTCCTCGTACTTGCCGCGGATGCCCTTGAGGATCGTGATCGTGTCGTCGACGGAGGGTGGCTCCACCTTGACCGACTGGAAGCGGCGGTCGAGGGCGCTGTCCTTCTCGATGTACTTGCGGTACTCGTTGAGCGTCGTGGCGCCGACGCACTGCAGCTCGCCGCGCGAGAGGGCCGGCTTGAAGATGTTCGAGGCGTCCATGGCGCCTTCGGCGGCGCCGGCCCCGACGATCGTGTGCAGCTCGTCGATGAAGAGAATCACGTTCCTGGCGCGCTTGATCTCGTCCATGACGGCCTTGATCCGCTCCTCAAACTGTCCGCGGTACTTGGTGCCCGCAACCATGAGGGCCAGGTCGAGCGTGATGACCTTCTTGTCAAAGAGTATCTCGGGGACGTTGCCGGCGGCG
>CAIXHE010000123.1 GCA_903919205.1 uncultured Opitutaceae bacterium
CGACGAGTCGTTCAGCGCCGGGTTGCTGGAATATCCGCTATACACTCGGCCGGCGGCATTTCGCGGGATGAAAGTTCCCGAAGTGCTGCTGTCCGGCAACCACGCCGAGATCGAGAAATGGCGGGCCGCCCGTGCGTTGGAGAAGACCAAGTCCGTCCGTCCCGACCTTCTTAAGTAACTTTCACTCAAAATATAAGACCATGAATCCGATCATCAAGGAAGTCACCGCGTTCCAGGTGAAAACCGACATCCCGCCGTTCAAAGTCGGCGACGGCGTGCGCGTGCACACCAAGGTCCGCGAGGGCGACAAGGAGCGGATTCAGATCTTCTCGGGCATCGTGATCGCCCGCAAGGGCTCGGGCATCCACGAGAACTTCACCGTTCGCCGCATCAGCTACGGCGAGGGCGTCGAGCGCGTGTTCCCGGTGAACTCCCCGAACATCGAGAAGATCGAGATCGAGCTCGAGTCGCAGCCGATGAAGTCGCGCCTGTACTACCTGCGCAACCGCACCGGCAAGGCCGCGGTCGCCGTCAAGGTGAAGACGCGCCGCTCCGAGGCCCCGGTGGCCGCCGCCGCGGTCGCCGCCCCCGCGGCCAGCTGAGGCGCCCTGCGGGCCGATTTTTCGAGTTTCTGCTTTCCCGCGGCTGGGGTCGGGCGTAGGAGTAGGGCGTCTTTCCAACGATGCCCCTCCAAACCGCCATCCTCGAGAAAGCAGCCAACCAGGCGCGCGGTCTCGCCATCGACGCCGTCCACGCCTGCCAGTCCGGCCACCTGGGCCTGCCGCTCGGCTGCGCGGAGATCGGCGCCGTCCTTTTCGGCAACGCGCTTTCCCTCAACCCGGACCAGCCCCGCTGGCCGAACCGCGACCGCTTCGTGCTGTCGGCCGGCCACGGCAGCCTGTTCCTCTACTCCTGGCTGCACCTGAGCGGCTTCGACCTGCCGATCGAGCAGATCGCCAAGTTCCGGGCGCTGCACAGCAAAACGCCCGGCCACCCCGAGTTCGGCGAGACCCCCGGCGTCGAGGCGACCACCGGTCCGCTGGGGCAGGGTATTGGCAACGCGGTCGGCATGGCGGTCGCGGGCAAGATGGCCGCCGCGCGCTTCAACACGCCCGAGCACACGATCTTCGACTACCACGTCGTCTGCCTGGCGGGCGACGGATGCATGCAGGAGGGCGTCGCCATGGAGGCCGTCGCCTTCGCGGGGCACCAGAAGCTGGACAACCTGATCCTCATCTACGACTCGAACCACGTGACGCTCGACGCGATGGCGGACCGCACGCAGAGCGAGAACACGGCGATGCGCTTCAAGGCCATCGAGTGGGACGTGCAGACCGTGGACGGCTACGACATGCCGGGCTTCCTGAAGGCCTTCAACCGCGCGAAGAAGGCGAAGAGCGGCAAGCCGCAGCTGATCATCGCCAAGACGCTCATCGCAAAGGGCATCCCCGAGGTGCAGGGCACCCAGAAGGGCCACGGCGAGGGCGGCGCGAAGTTCTCCGAGGCCGCGCGCGCGGGCCTGGGCCTGCCCGCCGACCAGCACTTCTACGTCAGCGAGGACGTGAGCGAGTATTTCCTGCTCCACAAGCGCAAGCTCGTGCGGGCGGCGCGCCGCTGGCAGCGCACGTTCGGGGCCTGGCGCGAGGCGAACCCCGAGCGGGCGGCGCTCCTCGAGTCTTCGAAGGAGCATCCGTCGGCGGCCCACCTCCTCTCGAAGGTCCCGCTCTTCGCGCCGGACGTGAAGCTCGGGGGCACCCGCGCGGCGGGGCGCGACGTGCTCCAGCCCCTCGCGGCCGAGCTGCCGCTCCTGATCGGGGGCAGCGCCGACCTCTACGGCTCGACGCTCAACTACATCGCCGCCGACAAGGACTTCGACCCCACCAACCGCGCCGGCCGCAACATCCGCTTCGGCATCCGCGAGCACGGCATGGCCGCGATCGCGAACGGCATCGCCTACGACGGCGTCTTCCGGCCCTCGATCTCGACCTTCCTCGTCTTCGCCGACTACTCGCGGCCCGCGATGCGGATCGCGGCCCTGGCAAAGCTGCCGGTCATCTACATCTACACCCACGACTCGATCGGGGTGGGCGAGGACGGCCCGACGCACGAGCCCGTGGAGACGGTCTCGGCCCTGAGGCTGATCCCGAACCTCCACGTGATCCGCCCCGCGGACCCCGAGGAGACGGCCGGCGCGTTCGCGGCGGCCCTCGAGCGCAAGGACGGGCCGACCCTGATCGCCCTCAGCCGCCAGGCGGTGCCGGTGCTCAACGAGATCCCGGCCCACATTCGCCGGGCCGGCGTCCTGAAGGGAGCCTACGTGGCCGTCCAGGAGACGGCCCCGCTCTCGACGATCCTGCTGTCGACCGGCAGCGAGCTCCAGCTGGCGCTCGCGGCTGCGAAGGAGCTCGGCGCGGGCGCGCGCGTCGTGTCGGTCCCCTCGTTCGAGATCTTCAACCAGCAGAGCGCCGAGTACCGCGAGTCCATCCTGCCGGCCTCGTGCCGCAGGCGGGTCGCGATCGAGGCCGGCGTCACGGCCCTCTGGCGCGAGTCCGTCGGGCTCGACGGCGCGGTGGTCGGGATCGACCGCTTCGGTCTGAGCGCCCCGGCGCCCCAGGTCTACCAGGAGCTGGGAATCACGACCGCGGCCCTGGTCGCCGCGGCGCGCGCCCTCGGCGCCTAGCCCCGTTCGCGCCCGGCCGGGCTCTTCTGGCGCAGGATCCGCAGGAACGGGTCCGCGAGGACCGTCGCACCGCTCTTGGGCCAGAACGCATGCAGCTCAAAGGTCCGGTTGATTCCGTCCCGCACCTCGCGGCTGGTCAGCGAGGGCGGCAGCCTGAGCCCTGCCAGGTGGGGAAGGAGCGAGATCTCGCGGCCGGCGGCGATCACGGGGAGCATGGACTCGGAGCCGTCGATCGAGCGGATCGGCCCGGGCTCGAAGCCCTGAGCCCGAATAAGCTGGATCATGATCCGCGCGTGGCCGGCGCCCCATGACGGCTCGCAGCGGCGAGCGCAGGACCAGCTGGCTCGCCATCGAGCTGGGAAGCAACGAGGGCGGGAACGGCACAAAGCCAAGGTCGGTGCGCCCCTCCTCGACCGAGGCGACCTGCCCGGGGAAGTCCAACTCGGAGAGCTCGACCTCGACATCGGGGTAGAGCCGACGGTAGGCCGCGAGGCAGGCGGGCATGAACGCATGCGAGAGGGAGCCGAAGTGCCCGATCCGCAGGGTGCCGCGGAGCCCCGCCGCCGCCTCGCGGGCGGCCTTCGCGGCCCGCTCGACCTGGGAGAGGAGCGGGAGCACCTCCCCCAAGAATACGCGCCCCGCGGTCGTCAGGCGCACGCGCGTCGTGCTGCGCTCGAAGAGCGTGACGCCGAGCGCGTGCTCCAGGTCGCGCACCTGCTCGCTCAGCGTGGGGGCGCTCACGTGGAGGCGCTCGGCCGCCAGGCGGAAATTGAGCTCCCCGGCGACCGCGGCGAAGTACCTGAGGTGCCGGAGCTCCATGGGCGCGACTGTTCGTTGGAACCTTACAGTCCGCATGGAACAAAGTCATTCCGCCGGACGGGCATTCTCACTCGAGTGGGCGTGCCCGGCCGACGTCCGGGCCCACACCATGAACACCTTCCCCTTCGTGCTTTCCGCCATGGTCCTCCTGACGGCCCTGGACACCCGCGAGCCCCGCCGCCCCTGACGGCCGAGGGGTCCTTCTGTGAACTTCCGGGTTTCCGGTAATCTTCACTGGATTTATCGCTTGATGTGGAGATGATTAGCCGCCTAACTAACCCGCTTCCCCCTTCGCCGGCACCCGAGCATTCCCGCACCCGCATGTTGCTAATGTTGAAAGATTTGCCCCGCTACGAGTGCCTCCTTGAGGCGGCGCGGCGCTTTCCGGACCTGGACCCCACGGCGTGCGAGGCCTACCTGAACCTGCTGCGGGCGGGCGACGAGGCGGAGCGCCGTCGGGAGAGCTTCTTTAACGAGCATCACATCACGGCGGGCCGCTTCACGGTCCTCATGCTCCTCTACGACAAGATCGCCGGCGAGCCGCTTCCGCAGACCCCCGCGGACCTGGCCGAGAAGGCCGGCGTCACGCGCGCGACGATCACAGGACTCGTCGACACGCTGGAGCGCGACCAGCTGGTCACCCGCGAGCCCGGTTCGGGCGACCGGCGCATGATGCTCGTGCACCTGACGACCAAGGGCCGCGAGACCCTGGAGGCGATCCTTCCGGGGCACTTCCGGCACATGGCGGAGCTCATGGAGCCGCTGACGGACGCCGAGCGCAGGACGCTCGTTCGCCTCCTCAACAAGGTGGCCGGCAAGGCCGACTCCATGGCTGAAGAGACCCGCTGCCACGCCGCCGCCGCCCGTGTCAGCCTCCCAAGCCCGTAGACCCCTTCAAGACAACCACACCCAGCCGCACCGACCTGCCCATGTCCAAGAAATCCATCCTCATCCTCCTCGCCCTCGTGGGCGTCGTGTTCGTGATCGTCCTTATCAAGGTCCTGCAGATCAAGCAGTTGATCGCGGGAGCAAAGGTCGGCCTGCCGCCCCAGGCCGTGACCACCGCGGTTGCCACCCAGGAGACCTGGCAGCCCACGCTGACGGCGGTCGGCTCCCTCTCGGCGGTCCAGGGCGTCACGGTCGCCGCCGAGCTCGACGGGAAGATCGTCGAGATCGACTTCACGTCCGGTGCCGCGGTCAGCAAGGGCGACGTGCTCGTGCGCCAGGACACCTCCGTCGAGGAGGCCCAGCTGCGCTCGGCGGAATCCGCCGTCGAGCTGGCCAAGATCAACCTTGAGCGCACCCGCGAGCTCCTCTCGAAGCAGACCGTCTCCCAGTCGCAGTACGACACCGACGCCGCCACCGAGAAGCAGGCGATCGCGGCCGCCGACAACATCCGGGCGACGATCGCCAAGAAGACGATCAAGGCGCCGTTCACGGGCCGCCTCGGCATCCGCCTGGTGAACGTCGGCCAGAGCCTGAAGGCCGGCGACGGCCTCGTGTCGCTCCAGGCCCTGAACCCCATCTACGCGGACTTCTACCTGCCCCAGCAGGACCTCTCGCAGCTCGCGATCGGCCTCGGGGTGACGGTCTCCAGCGACGCGTTCCGCGACAAGCCGGTCTCGGGCAAGATCACGGCGATCAGCCCCGACGTCGACTCGACCACCCGCAACGTGCGCATCCAGGCGACCCTGGCGAACGACGGCGAGCTGCTGCACCCGGGCATGTTCGTCGACGTCGCCGTCGTGCTCCCGAACACGACCCGCGTGCTGTCGATCCCGGACACGGCGGTGGTCTACGCGCCCTTCGGGGACTCGGTGTACCTGGTCGAGCCCAGCACGGCCGCGGGCAGCGAGGGCACGCTCGTCGTGCGCCAGCAGATCGTTCGCCTCGGGGTCCACAAGGGCGACTACGTCGCCGTCACCTCCGGCATCAAGGCGGGCGACACCGTGGTCACCTCGGGCGTCTTCCGCCTGCGCCCCGGCCTGCCGGTCGTCGTCAACAACTCGGTCGCCCCCGACGCCAAGATCGCCCCCAAGCCGAAGGATACCTGAGCGCGCGCGCCCAGGACTTGCGAACCGAACGCACCCACACCCAGTAAACGACCATGAAGTTCACAGACCTTTTCATCCGACGGCCCGTGCTGGCGATCGTCGTCAACCTCGTGATCCTGATCGCCGGCTTCCAGGCCTTCAAGTCGCTCAACGTGCGCCAGTACCCGCAGAGCGAGAACTCGACGGTCACGGTCTCGACGATCTACGTCGGCGCGAGCGCGGAGCTCGTGCGCGGCTTCATCACCACTCCGCTCGAGCGCTCGATCGCCGCGGCCGACGGCATCGACTACCTCTCCTCCACGAGCGTGCAGGGCGTCTCCACGATCACGGCGCGCCTGAAGCTCAACTATGACCCCATCAAGGCGCTCGCCGAGATCAGCTCAAAGGTCGACCAGGTGCGCAACAACCTCCCGGTCGAGGCGCAGGTGCCCGTCCTCAACGTCCAGTCCGCGGACTCGACCCTGGCCTCGGCCTACCTGAGCTTCACGTCCGAGACCCTGATGCAGAATGAGATCACGGACTATCTCGTGCGGGTGGTCCAGCCGCGCCTCTCCGCCATCCCGGGCGTCCAGAGGGCGGACATCCTCGGGGCCCGCACCTTCGCCATGCGAGTCTGGCTCAAGCCCGCCCGCATGGCCGCCTTCAACATCAGCCCCTCCCAGGTGAACGCCGCGCTGGCTTCGAACAACCACCTGAGCGCCCTCGGCAACACCAAGGGAAACCTGATCCAGGTGGCGCTCACGGCCGACACCGACCTGCACACGGTCGAGGAGTTCAAGAACCTGGTGATCCGCGAGCAGGGCGGCGTCATCGTGCGGCTGCGCGACGTGGCCGACGTGGAGCTCGGCGCCGAGGACTATGATACGGACGTGCGCTTCACCGGCGAGACGGCGGTCTTCATGGGCATCTTCGTGCTCCCCAACGCCAACTCGCTGGACGTCATCAAGGCGGTGCGGGTCGAGATGGACTCGATCAAGAGGGACCTGCCAGGCGGCATGGAGGCCCGCGTGGCGTACGACGCGACGCGCTACATCAACGACGCGATCCACGAGGTGTTCAGCACCCTGACCGACACGCTGCTGATCGTCGCGATCGTCATCTTCCTCTTTCTAGGGAGCGTGCGCTCGGTCCTGATCCCGCTGGTCGCGATCCCGCTCTCGCTGATCGGCGCCGTGTTCCTCATGCAGGTCTTCGGCTTCACGATCAACCTGCTCACGCTCCTTGCGATCGTGCTCTCGGTGGGACTCGTGGTCGACGACGCGATCGTGGTCGTGGAGAACGTCGAGCGCCACCTGGCCGAGGGGCGAACGCCCACCGAGGCCGCGCTGATCGGCGCCCGGGAGCTGGTCGGCCCCATCATCGCCATGACGGTGACCCTGGTCGCCGTGTACGCCCCGATCGGACTGCAGGGCGGCCTGACCGGCTCCCTCTTCCGGGAGTTTGCGTTCACGCTCGCCGGCGCCGTGACGATCTCGGGCATCGTGGCCCTGACGCTCTCGCCGATGATGTCGTCGCGCCTGCTGCGGGCGGGCGACGAGGAGAAGGGCTTCGCGGGCGTCGTGACCCACGCCTTCGAGCGCGTGCGCCGCTCCTACTCCAAGGTGCTCGCGTTCTCGCTCGAGAACCGGGGCATCATCTACACGGTCTGGATCGTCATCAGCGTCCTCGGCTTCGCGATGATCACCCAGTCGCCCGCCGAGCTCGCGCCGGCAGAGGACCAGGGTGTGGTCTTCGGCATCGGAACCACCTCGGCCAACTCGACCCTGGACCAGAACATGCCCTATGCCGCGGCGATCGAGAAGGCCTTCGTCTCGGACCCGGACACCGACTTCGTCTTTCAGATCACCTCGTCGAACTCCGCGATCGCGGGGCTGGTCGCCAAGCCGTGGGGCGCCCGCAAGCGCCCGGTGAAGGACATACTGGCCCAGATGCAGCCCAAGGTGTCCGCGATCCCGGGCATCCAGCTGCTCCTGGTGCAGCCCCCGGCACTGCCCGGCGGCGGCACGTTCCCGGTCGAGATCGTCCTCACCTCGACGGCGGACTCCCAGCAGATCCTCTCGTTCGCGCAGGAGCTGGTCGACAAGGCGGCCGCCAGCAAGAAGTTCTACTTCCCGCCGCTGATCGACGTGAAGTTCGACGCGCCCCAGACCCAGGTCGTGATCGACAAGGACAAGGTGGCCACCCTCGGGCTCAACCTGCAGACGGTGGGCAACGACCTGTCCGCGGCCATGGGCGGCAACTACATCAACTGGTTCAACATCGCGGGCCGCAGCTACAAGGTGATCTCGCAGGTGAAGCGAGAGAGCCGGCTCAACCCCGAGCAGCTTAAGGACATCTATATCACCGGCCCGAACAACACGCTCCTGCCGCTCAGCACGGTGGCGAGCCTCAAGGACTCGACGATCCCGCGTTCGCTCAACCGCTTCCAGCAGCTGAACGCCGTCACGATCAGCGGCGTCGCCGGCGTGCCGCTCGACGATGCGCTCAAGTTCTTCGAGACCGAGGGCGCCAAGATCCTGCCCAAGGGCTACGGCATCGACTACACGGGCGAGTCGCGGCAGCTGCGCAAGGAGGGGGGCAACACCAAGTTCTGGACGACGATGTCGCTCGCCCTGGCGCTCATCTTCCTCGTGCTCGCGGCCCAGTTCAACAGCTTCAGGGACCCGCTTGTCATCCTGGGGGGCTCGGTGCCCCTGGCCGTCTTCGGTGCGGCGATCTTCATGTTCCTGAAGTACCCGAATCCCGCGGGGCATTTCTTCACGAACGGATGGACGACCACCTTCAACATCTACTCGCAGGTCGGGCTCGTGACCCTGGTCGGGCTGATCGCCAAGAACGGCATCCTGATCGTCGAGTTCGCCAACAAGCTCCAGCTCGAGGGCAAGTCGAAGATCGACGCGGTGCACGACGCCACGCTCACGCGCCTGCGGCCGATCCTGATGACGAGCGTCGCCACGGTGGCCGGGCACTTCCCCCTGACCCTCGTGACCGGCGCAGGGGCCGCCGCCCGAAACTCGATCGGCCTCGTGCTGGTGGGCGGCATGTCCATCGGAACGCTCTTCACCCTGGTGGTGATGCCCGCCCTCTACGTCCTGATCGCCAAGGACCACGCCAAGGACCGCGAGCGCGAGAAGGCCACCTCCCTGGAGGCCGCCGGCAGTCTCAAGCCCCTCGAAGCATGAAACACACCCTCTCGCTGATCGCAGCCCTGTCGCTCGCCTCCGGCGCCTGCCGGGCGGCCGACGCGGCGCCCGAACTGCCTTCGCCCCTGGACCTCCGGTCGGCGATCGGCTACGCCCTCGAGCACAACTTCAGCATCCGCCAGGCCCGCGAGACGATCCGCCAGCAGGAGGGGGCGGTCGTCCAGGTGCGCAGCCAGCAGATCCCGAACGTCACCGGTACGGGCCTCTACCAGGGCAACGCCTCCGCGATCTCCCAGACCTACCCGGCGGAGACCAGCTACTGGACCGTCGAGGTGAAGGCGACGCAGACGCTCTTCGCCGGCGGCGGCGTCGTCGCGGCGATCAAGAACGCGAAGCTCGCCCGGGACGCCGCGGCGCTCGACCTGCAGACGGCGATCGACACAGCCCTCCTCGACGTGCGCACGAAGTTCTACAGCGCGCTCCTCGACCGCGACAAGATCGCGGTGGAGGAGGACAACGTCCGCCTCTACCAGCACCAGCTCGACGACACCAAGAACCAGTTCGACGCGGGTACCGTGTCCAACTTCGAGGTGCTGCGGGCCAAGGTCTACCTGGCCAACGCGCAGCCCAACCTGATCACCGCGCGCAACAGCTACCGGATCGCGATCGAGCAGCTGCGCCAGTCGCTTGGCGTTCCGGCGGGCGAGCCCTTTCCCGCGCTCGTGGGCGACCTCTCCTTCGCGCCCCAGAGTTTCGACGCCGACACGGCGCTCGCCGCCGCGCACGAGCACCGGCCGGAGCTGCGAAAGTACGACAAGCTGACCGAGGCCAGCGAGCAGTCCGTCAAGGTGGCGCGCGCGGGCCACTACCCGAGCGTGCAGGCGTTCGGCGCCTACGAGTGGAGCGGCTTCAACTTCGCGAACTCCGCCTTTGGCTCCCCCACGAGCAACGGCTGGCTCGCCGGCGTTCAGTCGACCTGGGCGATCTTCGACGGGCGTTCCACCGACGGGAAGATCCTGCAGGCCAAGTCCCAGCTGGAGCAGGCCCGCCTGCAGAAGGCCTCCGAGGAGCTGGAGGTCGACGTCGAGGTGCGCCAGGCCCTCTCCTCGCTCCAGGAGGCCGGCGAGCTCGTGAACGCCTCGCGCTCCACCATCGAGCAGGCGGCGGAGGCCCTGCGGCTGGCCGAGACCAAGTATCACGCCGGTTCGGCCACCCAGCTCGATCAGCTGACCTCCGAGGTGTCCCTCACCCAGGCGAAGACCGACCAATTGACAGCGAATTACAATTACCTGGTCGCCCTAGCCAACGTCAGGAAGGCCATCGGGCTCAGTGACGCTCTGGTGACCCCCTGATTTTTTTCAGTCCGGGTGGAGCCTGTCGTCCCGTTGGGGGTCGATTGTGTGAAGACATGAGAGCCAAGAAGATCGTGATCCCTTTGGCGGGCATCCTCGCATGCGCCGCGGGGTTCCTCGCGCTCGCGGCCTTCGCCCCGCCGGTGCAGACGTGGCTCGTGCGCAAGGCGCTCGCGAGGGTGGCGCCGCCCGGCACCACGGTCGAGGCGGCCTCGTTCGGTCTCGACCAGGTCTGGCTCTTCGGGCTCCGGCTCGACGGACCGGACGGTGCGCTCTCGGTGCCCACCGTGCATGCGCGCCTCGAGCTCATTCCGGCGATTCTGGGGCGGGGCCTGCGGATCCGCTCGCTCGCGGCAAAGGATTGGACCCTCGACCTGTCGCGCCCGCCCGCCCGGGGCGCCGAGACCCCTGCCGCACCGCGCAGCCTCGCCGCACTGGTCGGGGGGATGGTATCGGCCTTCAACGTGCCGGCCCGGGTCTCCCTGGACGGTGTCGACCTGTCGGGCACCCTCGTCCTTGCGGACGCCTCGGGGCGCCGGGTGGGCAGCGCCGGGGTCACCCTCGCCGGGGGAGGCCTCGCGGCTGGCCAGGCGGGCACCTTTCGTTGCACGAGCGACGCCTCGATCGACGACGCCGAGGCGCCCGTCCAGTCGGTGGAGATCCACGCGGAGCTCTCCGCCGCGATGGACGCCTCCGCGACCTTCACCCGCATCGCGGTCACGATGGCGACCAAGGCCAGCGGCCGCCAGTTCCCGCGGGGCATCAGCCTCTCGGGATCGGCCACCGCCGTGCGCGAGGCCGGAGCGGTCTCGTATGCGCTGACGCTCACGCGGGGCTCCGAGACGGTCGCCGAGGTGGACGCTGTCAGCCGCGAGGGTTCCCCCCGGCTCGACGGCGCGTGGCGGTTCGACCTGCGGGACTCGGACCTGCAGCCCTTTGCGCTCGGCCGCCGGCTGCCCGCGTTCTCGGCCGTGGGCACCGGCCGCTACCGGGTCGACGCCTCGACGGGCAACCTCCACACCGAGGGCGCCCTCCACGCCGCCGCCGGGAGACTGGAGGCGATCTCCCCGGCGCTTGGCTCGGTCGGCAACGTGGTGGTCGAGTCGGTGTTCGACCTCACCCGGACGGGGCGATCGCTCAGGGTCGACAAGCTCGAGTGCTCGGTGTCGGGGGCGCAGCCGGTCGCCTCGGTGCGCGCCCTGCAGTCCTTCGAGTTCGACATGGACACCGGGGAGCTGAAGGTGGGTCAGCCGGCCGGGGACCTGGTCGGCATCTCGCTCACGGGGCTGCCGCTGCCGTGGCTGCGCGGACCCCTTCCCTGGCTCGACGCCGAGGGCACCAACGCCCGGGGGGAGTTCGTGATGCGTTCCGAGGGGGGCCTGGTGGCCCTGAGGACCCAGGCGCCGCTCACGGCCTCCGACGTTTCGCTCTGGGAGCGCGGGCGGCTGGTCGGCACCGGGCTCGACCTCTCGGCCTTCGTGCTCGCCGACTATGCGCCGCTCGGCTGGCAGGTGCAGATCTCCCCCCTCGCCTTCAAGAGCGGGGGCGTGCGCATCCTCTCGCTAGAGGCGCGATTCGGGCGCCTCTCCGGGGCCGACGCGGACCTCAAGGCGGCCGGCTCCTGGAGCGCCTCGCTGCCGCCCGTCCTGCGCCAGCCGCTGGCCGCCGGGCTGCCCGCGCTCGCCTCCGGCGACGCGAGCGGAAGCTTCGAGGCGAGCCTGGGCGTGAAGTCCGAGGTGAGGGTGAAGATCGCCGTGCAGAACCTCGAGGCGGGACCCGCCTTCCCCGCGCGCCTGCCCGCGTCGCTCACCTCGGAGGTCCGGGCCGACTTCAGCGCCGCGGGAGGCGTCGCCTTCTACCTCCCCCTGCGCCTCGACTACGGCAGCCGCGCGGCCGACATGGTGCTCTCCGGCACCTATGACCCCGAGTCGGCCGACCGCGTGGCCGACGTCACGCTGTCCGGCTCGGGGCTCGACGAGAACGACCTCGGGGTGCTCCTCGCGCTGTCCCGCGGGAGGCCGCAGCAGCCCCTGGGGCCCGTCACGGAGCCCGCTCAGGCCTCGGCCTTGTGGCCCTCGGTTCGCGGCAAGGTGGCTGTGAAGCTCAGGAGCCTAGCCCTATGGGGACAGGACCTGCGCGACCTGGCGGCGACCGTGACCTTCGACCCGGCGACCCTGCGCGTCGAGAACGCCTCGGCCACGCTCGGCGCCTCGAGCCCGGCCCACCTGGACGGGCTCATCGACTTCTCGCCCGCCGAGGCGGAGCCGTTCCAGCTCCATGCGACGCTCGACGTCGGCAACGTGGACTCGGCGCCGTTCTTCCGCGCCGCCAAGCCCGGCAAGGAGCCCGCGGTCGAAGGGCGCTTCGACGTCTCCGCCAAGGTGGACGGTCAGGGCGGCAGCCTGGCGGCGATCTGCGAGCGGCTGCGCGGGGAGCTCAAGCTCTCGAGCAGCGACGGCCGCTTCCGCGGCCTGCGAAGCGGCACGATCGACTCCGTGCGGCAGACCCCGTCGAGGATCGTCGAGGCCGTCGACTCGGTGGCCTCGCTCTTCAGCAAGAAGACCGAGAAGATCGGCGAGGCACTGGTCGACTCCGCGAACGAGCTCTCGGACGTGCACTACGACCAGATGAGCATCACGGCCGAGCGCGGCAGCGACCTGGACATCCACCTGACCGACATCACGCTGATCGCCCCGGAGGAGCGCCTGACGGGGCAGGGGACCGTGACCCACGTCGACGGCGTGCCGATCGCCTCCCAGCCTTTCTCGGCCGACCTGAACCTCTCCGTGCGCGGCCACCTCCATACCGTTCTGGACATCGTGGGCATGCTGAAGGAGGGCCAGGACGCCCTCGGCTACACCGAGCTCTACCAGCCGATCCACCTCGGGGGCACCCTGGACGCAATCGACGAGAGCCAGTGGCGCTCGATGCTCCTTCAGGCACCGCTTCGAAAGGGGGGTGGTTTGATTGACAAATTGCTCGGGCGTTGACCAGCGTGGCGGGTGGTGATTCGTAACCCCTCCACCCTGCCGGCCTGGATCGCGTGGCCGGTCGGATTGCTTGCCCGGCTTCTTTACCGCGTGCGGGTCATGGGCTTGCGCAACCTGCCGATCGCGGGCGGAGCGGTCGTGATCTCGAACCACCTCTCGTACGTCGACGTCGTCGTGCTGCAGCTGGCGTGCCCTCGGCCGCTGCGTTTCCTGGCCTTCCGGGGGCCCGGCACCGGCGCCTTCGTGAGCTGGGTCTACCACCGGGCCGGCGTCATCGAGGTGTCGAAGGACCACCCGCTGCAGTGGTTCAGGCGATCGGTCGCGGCGCTGCGCCGCGGCGAGCTGCTCTGCGTCTTCCCCGAGGGCGAGATCTCGAGGACGGGGCAGCTGATGGCGCTTCGCAGCGGCTTCGAGCTGGTGGCGCGCAGCGCGGGCGTGCCCGTCGTGCCCGTCGCGATCGACGGGCTCTGGGGCTCGGTGTTCTCCTTTTCGAGCAACACCTACCTCTGGAAGTCCCCCCGCCTGATGCCGACGCCGGTGTGCGTCGTGTTCGGGGCGCCGATCCCCGCCGCGCGCGCCGGGGTCGCCACGGCCCGCCAGGCGCTCATGGACCTGTGGGCCGTGGCCTTCGAGGAGCGCCCGATGCTTCGCCGCCACCTGGGCCGCGAGGCCGTGCGCGCGCTCGCCCGCAGCCCCGGGAGGGTGGCCGTCGTCGACCGCACGTCGGGGCGGCGACCGGTCACCTCCGCGCAGCTTGTCGCGGCCGCGGCCGTCCTCTCTCGCAGGCTCCGGCGCACGGTGCCCGAGGCCCGGGTGGGCATCGTGCTGCCCCCCGGTGCCGGCGCGATCATCGCCAACCTGGCCGTCGTCTGCGCGGGAAAGGTGCCGGTCAACATGAACTTCACCGCGGGCCGCGCCGCGGCCGCCGCGAGCCTCGAGGCCGCGGGCATCCGCACGGTGCTTTCGGCGGTCGCGATGCGAGAGAAGCTCCCCGACTTCCCATGGCCCGGGGCGACGCTCGACCTGCGCGCCGAGATCGAGGCCTGCGGGGGGCGCCGCGCGATGGCGCCGTGGCTCCTCGCTGCGTGGCTCCTGCCCAACCAGTGGGTCGCCGACCTGCTCGGGCTGCCCACCGTCGGCGACCGCGCCGAGGCGGCGCTCCTCTTCACGAGCGGGAGCGTGGGCAACCCTCGCGGCGTCGTGCTCTCGCACCGCAACCTCCTCGCCAACTGCGCGCAGATCTCCTCGATGTCGATCCTGCCGCGCGAGATGACGATCCTCGGCTGCCTGCCCATCTTCCACAGCTTCGGCTTCACGGTGACGCTCTGGTACCCGATCCTGCGCGGCTGCGGGCTGGTGACGACCCCGAGCCCGCTCGAGACCCGGGCGATGCTCGACTGCATCCGCGAGGAGAAGGTCACCGTCCTGATCGGGGCGCCGGCCTTCATCCGCCCGATCCTGCGCCGCGCGAGGCCGGGCGAGCTGCGCAGCCTGGACCTGGTCGTCTGCGGCGCCGAGAAGCTGCCCGAGGACCTGCGCGCGGGCTTCCTCGAGGCCTTCCACATCGAGATCCTCCAGGGCTACGGGCTCACCGAGACCTCGCCCGTCTCGAACGTGAACCAGCCGCACCCGCCGGTGACCACCGCCACCGCGGACGAGCAGCGCGGCCACAAGGCGGGCACCGTCGGTCGGCTCCTGCCCGGCATCTCAGCCCGCATCGTACACCCGGAGACCGGCGAGGAGGTGGGGGAGGGCGAAAGCGGCGTCCTGCTCCTGCGCGGCCCGAACATCTTCTCGCACTACCTCGGGGGCACCGAGCGGGGAAAATCCCTCAACAATCCGGGCTGGTTCGCGACGTGGGACCTGGCGCGCATCGACGCGGAGGGCTTCGTCACCGTGGAGGGGCGCCTCGCGCGCTTCTCCAAGATGGGCGGCGAGATGGTGCCCCACGGCACGATCGAGCAGAAGATCGCCGAGTGCTTCGGGGCCGAGGCCGCCGAGGTGCAGGCGGTCGTCGTCGTGGGCATCGAGGATGATCTGAAAGGGGAGGCCCTGGTCGTCGTCACCACCCTCGACGTCACGCCCTACCAGGTGAGGGAGCGGCTGACCGCCGCGGGGCTCCCGAACCTATGGATACCGAGGAGGGTGGTGCGGGTGGAGGCGATCCCGCTCCTCGGCACCGGCAAGCTCGACCTGGGCGCCTGCCGTCGCCTGGCGGTCGGCGCGCGCGGGGAGGCGTGAGGGGCCCTTGGCGGGTCTTGCACCTTCCGCTGCGCGGGTGTAGCGGGTGGGGTTCCGATGGACTTTGCAGCAGCCACCCAACGCCTGAAGTCGAGGCTCGGCCCGAGGGTCGTGCGCACCGAGCGCGCGCAGCGCGACGAGGCCTCGATCGACAGCAGCAAGATCGCGTTCCTGCCGGACGCCGTCATCTTCCCGCGCAGCCGCGCCGACGTGGCTAAGGTGCTGGCGGCCGCGAACCGCGGCCGGGTCCCGGTGACGGTCCGGGGCCGGGGCACGAGCCTGACGGGATCGGCCGCGCCCGTGCGCGGGGGCTGGGTCCTGGACCTGCACCGCTGGAACCGGGTGCGGATCGACCCCCAGGCGGGCATGGCGCACGTGGGGGCGGGCGCCACGGTCGAGAGCGTGCAGAAGGCCGCGGAGGCTGCCGGCTGGTTCTACCCGCCCGACCCCTCGTCCAAGAAGTACTGCACGGTGGGCGGCAACATCGCGTGCAACGCGGGGGGCATGCACGGCGGCAAGTACGGCGTGACGCGCGACTACGTGATCGCGCTCGCGGGCTTCCTGCCGACGGGCGAGTGGGTGCGCTGGGGGACCTCGACCAAGAAGTTCTCGGCGGGCTTCAACCTGCGCGACCTGTGGATCGGCAGCGAGGGCATGCTCGGCGTCGTGACCGAGGCGACGCTCAAGCTGATCCCGCTGCCGGCCGCGCGATGGACGCTCCTCGTGTCCTTCCGCACCGAGCCCGACGCGTTCAGGGCGGTGCTGGCGCTCTTCGCCCTGCGGGTGCAGCCGGCGATCTGCGAGTTCCTCGACCGCTACTCGGTCGAGTGCGCGGAGAGGGCGACCGGCAAGGTGGTCTTCGAGGGCCAGGCCGGCCGGCCGGTCGTCCTGCTCGAGCTCGCGGGGGGGCCCGCCGAGGTGCGCGAGCAGCGGGCGGTGCTCCTCAGGTGGGCGGCCGAGCACGGCACGGCCCACCGGGCCGCGCGCACCCGCGCCGAGGCCGAGGAGCTCTGGCAGGTGCGCCGCTCCTGCTCGGGCGCGATGTTCAAGATGGGCGACTCCAAGCTGAACGAGGACATCGTGGTGCCGATGGCCAAGTACGTGGCCTTCGCCCGCTTCCTCGAGGGGCTGCGCAGGGAGTCGGGCCTCTCGATACCGACCTTCGGCCACCTGGCCGACGGCAACCTGCACGTGAACATCATGTACCACCGCGGGGTGCCGGCCGAGGTGCGCGCCGCCACCCGCGCCGTCGCCAAGTTGATGCGCACGGTGGTGCGCCTGGGCGGCGCCATCTCGGGCGAGCACGGCATCGGGCTCGCGAAGACGCCGTTCCTCCACCTTCAGCATTCCCCGGCTGCCATCCGGGCCATGCGGGCCGTGAAGGACGCCCTCGATCCCCGGGGTATCCTCAACCCGGGCAAGATGTTCAGGGTGTTCAAGGTATGGGAGCACCGGCGGGTCGAGGTGCGGTTTCCCTGGGATCACGCCTGAGGGCGCCTTTTGCGTTTGCCCGCGCAAGCGGGGGCCTCTCCAATCGGGGCGAATAAATGTATCTAAAGGCCCTAAAACTCCACGGTTTCAAGTCATTCGCCGACCCCACCACGCTGCTGTTTGAACCCGGGGTCACCGCCGTCGTGGGGCCCAACGGGTGCGGAAAGTCGAACATCGCGGACTCGATCCGCTGGGTGCTGGGAGAGCAGAGCGCCAAGGCGCTGCGCGGCGGCAAGATGCAGGACGTCATCTTCGAGGGAGCCGACACGCGCAAGCCGGCGCAGCTCTGCGAGGTGTCGCTGCTCCTGACCGAGTGCGAGAAACAGCTCGGCAGCGAGTTCCACGAGATCGAGGTCACCCGCCGCGTGCACCGCGACGGCCAGGGCGAGTACCTCTTCAACGGGCAGGCGTGCCGCCTGAAGGACATCCAGAAGCTCTTCATGGACACGGGCGTCGGCCGAACGAGCTACTCGATCATGGCGCAGGGCCAGATCGACCAGGTGCTCTCGTCCAAGCCCGAGGAGCGCCGCGCCGTGTTCGAGGAAGCCGCCGGGATCACCAAGTACAAGAGCCAGCGCCGTGAGGCCATGGGCAAACTGGCCCTGACCGACCAGAACCTGGCGCGCGTCGCCGACGTGGTCGGCGAGGTCTCTCGCCAGATCGGCAGCCTCCGGCGCCAGGCAGCCAAGGCCATGCGCTACAAGCGCCTCGCCCACCGCCTGCGCCACCTGAGCCTTGCCTGGAGCGCCTACCACCACCGCCAGCTTTCGGACGCCCTCCAGGCCCTCGATGCGCGCCTCGCGGGCCTGCGCGCGGAGGCCGACCGCCGCCGCGCCGCCCTCGAGGCGCAGCAGGGGCTCCTCGAGTCCCGCAAGGCCGACCGCAGCCGCCTGAACCAGCGGGTCCAGGACGCGCAGCAGGCCGTCTACGACCTGAAGAGCCAGAGGGACCAGGCCGAGAACGCCGCCAACCTGGCGCGCATCCGCCGCACGGGCCTCACCGAGCGGCTGGCCGGCTCCCGCGACACCCTCTCCGAGCTCGAGATGCAGCTGCGCGAGGTGGCCGCCCAGGTCGACTCCGGCTCGCAGGACAAGCAGCTGCAGCTCGGCCTCCTCGGCAGCAGCGATGCCATCTACCAGCAGCACAACCGCGAGCTCGCGGTCTCCGAGGGCGAACTCACCCGACTCGAGCGCGACCTCCAGCAGGCGAAGTTCGAGCTGCTTCAGTTCGACAGCGCGGTCGCCCGCCTGCGGACCGAGTCCTCGGGCTACGAGGTCGACCAGAAGACGAGCGTCCACCGCCACGAGGCCGTGGCGTCCGACCTGCGCCAGGCCCTCGAGCAGAGCGGCGCGGCGAGCGCGGCCGCGGCCGAGGCCGCGGCCCGGGTCGAGGAGGCGCTCGCCTCCCGGGCCCGCGCCAACGAGGGGGCGGCCGAGGCCCAGAACGGGGTGGGGGAGGCGACCCGCGAGTTCCGCGAGGCCCAGCGCCGCATCCAGGATTCCGACCGCCAGATGGCCCAGCGCGGCGCGCGCCTGCGACTCCTCCAGCAGCTCCAGGAGCGCTGGGAGGGCTTCGGCGAGGGGGCAAAGGCCGTCCTGCAGGGCCGCCTCGCTGGGGCGCTCGCCGGCGCCAAGGCGACCGCGGTCTCCCACGGCATCGAGGTGAAGCCCGGCTTCGCCGTCGCAGTGGGCTCGCTCCTCGGTAGCGCTGCCGAGGCGATCGAGGTGAGCGACCTGGCGACCGCGCGCCGCATCTTCGCCCAGCTCGAGCAGGAGCAGATCGGCTCGGTCATGCTCCGGATCGCCGAGTTCGGGGCGCCCGGCGCGCCGGCCGAGGGGCTGCCCGCGGGGCTCATCCCCGCCGCCGAGGCCCTCACCCAGATCGAGGAGGGGCACCCGGCCAGGGCCGTCCTCGGGGCCTGCTTCGTGGCCGACGACCTGGACACGTTCCTCGACTACTGGAAGGCGAACCCGCAGTTCGCGTTCCTGGCCGTCGCGACCCGCAAGGGCGAGGTGATCGACCGGCGGGGCCTGGTCTCGGGTGGCCACGCCAACCCGAAGAAGCACGCGAACAGCATCGTCCAGCGCGAGATCGACCTTCGGGACACGGCGAAGGCGCTCGTCGAGGACCAGCGCGTGCACGACGAGCTGAAGGCCCAGGGCGAGGCGATCGGCGCCAAGCT
The DNA here is from genome assembly GCA_903919205.1 of uncultured Opitutaceae bacterium. Lineage (GTDB taxonomy): Bacteria > Verrucomicrobiota > Verrucomicrobiia > Opitutales > Opitutaceae > Palsa-1447. The sequence goes on from CAIXHE010000123.1 coordinate 18,953, forward strand.
CGCGGCGGCCGAGGCCGCGCTCGAGGAGCGCCGGGCGGCGGTCCTCTCGGCGACCCAGGCCGTCGCCTCCGCCCAGGCCGAGGAGCGCAACGCCCGCAGGGGCGCCGACGACTCCTCGGGCAGGGTCCGGCGGATGGAGCAGGAGCTCTCGGCCCTCGAGCAGGCGCGCCTCGAGGCCCAGGCGCGCTGGGAGAGGGCCAAGGCCGGCCTCGCGCAGTCGGAGGCCGCGGCCTCGGCGCAGCGCTCGAGGATCGAGGAGCTTGAGTTCCGGCTCTCGGCGGCGCGCGCGGAGCGCGACGTGAAGCGCGAGTCCCTGGCGCAGGCGCGCCTGGAGCTCGCCGAGCGCCGCCAGAAGGTCGAGGTCCTCGACCGTGGGCTGGGCGAGATGGAGCGCCGCCGCCAGCAGATCGGCGACCTCCTGGTCGAGCGGCAGGCCGAGATCGAGGCCTGGACCGAGCAGACGGCCGAGCTCGAGGCCGAGGAGGCGAGGCAGCGCTCGGGCTCGGCCCGCATCGCCGAGACGCTCGGGGTCGCCCAGGAGCAGGTCGAGAAGATCCGCCTCGAGCTCATCGGGGTCGAGCGCGAGATCGATTCGCTCGAGGCCTCGCAGTCGGCGCTCCGGCACGAGTCCGACGCGGCCCACGCCGAGCTGAGCGCGCACGAGGTGCGCCTGGCGGAAAGCCGCCAGCGCGCGCAGTTCCTCTCGGAGGACGTTGCCCGCGAGTACCAGGTCGACGTGACCGCGGTCGACTGGAAGCAGACGCTCTGGCACGCCGAAGACGAGCCGCCGGGCAACCAGCCGCTCGACCTGGACGAGGAGGACGAGGCCGAGGCGCCCGCCCGGCGGCAGCGAAGGAAGAGGCCCGAGTCGCCGTCCGAGGAGGACCTTGCCGCGCTCGACGCGACGTCCTGGGACGAGGTCAAGGCGGAGGTCGACGCGCTGCGCCAGCGCATGGGCGGCATGGGGGCCGTCAACCTGGTCGCCATCGAGGAGTACTCCGAGCTGAAGCAGCGCCACGACTTCCTGAAGGCGCAGAGCGACGACCTTACGCGGGCGCGCGCCGAGCTGATCGCGGCCATCGACGAGATCAACCAGACCTCCCAGAAGCAGTTCGAGGTCACCTTCGAGCAGATCCGCAAGAACTTCGAGTACACGTTCCAGACCCTCTTCGGGGGGGGCCGGGCCTCGATCGAGCTGGTCCAGACCGAGGACATCCTGGAGAGCGGCATCGAGATCGTGGCGCAGCCGCCGGGCACCAAGCTGAAGGGGATCTCCCTCCTCTCGGGCGGACAGAGGACGCTGACGGCGGTGGCGCTGCTCTTCGCCCTGTACCTCGTGAAGCCGTCGCCCTTCTGCCTGCTGGACGAGCTCGACGCCCCCTTGGACGAGTCGAACATCGGCCGCTTCACGGACCTGCTCAAGAAGTTCGTGAAGGACTCCCAGTTCATCATCATCACGCACAACAAGCGCACCGTGGCCGCCGCGGCGGCGATCTACGGCGTCACGATGGAGGAGCGCGGGGTCTCGAAGACGGTGTCGATGCGCTTCAACCACGAGCAGCACGAGCCCGAGGCGGTCCAGCCCTCGAACGTGGCCGAGGCCGTGCGCGGGGCCCTTCCCGCGGCCGCGGCCCCCGTGCCGACGGGCGCCTGAGGCCATGGCCAAGTGGCTCCTCGTCGACGGGTTCAACCTGGCGTACCGCTGCTTCTTCGCGATCCCCGAGCTTAGCCGCTCCGACGGCTTCCCGACGAACGCCCTGCACGGCTGGGTGAAGTCGATCTGGCGCCTGGAGGACCAGGAGCGCCCCAGGGGGACGGTCGTCTTCTTCGACCTTGGGGGAGCCCAGGACCGCCTGGCGCTCCACCCCGAGTACAAGGCGAACCGCGAGGAGATGCCCGAGCCCCTCTCGAGGCAGATCCCGGTGCTGAAGGAACTCACCCGCGCGATGGGCCTGGGCGGCATCGAGCAGGAGGGCGTCGAGAGCGACGACCTCCTCGCCTCGTGGGCCACGGCCCTCGCCAGGAACGGCGACGAGGCCCTGATCGTGAGCTCCGACAAGGACTTCGCGCAGGTGGTCGGCGGTCCGATCCGCATGATGCTGCCGCCCCCGACCGCGAACCCCAAGCTCGGGTGGCGCGTGTTGGACGAGGCCGGCGTCCTCGAGAAGTTCGGCGTGCCGCCCCGGCAGATCGCCGACTACCTGGCGCTGGTCGGCGACACCTCCGACAACATCCCGGGCCTGGCCGGGGTGGGGCCGAAGACGGCGTCCAGGTGGCTGGCCGAGTACGGCAGCCTGGAGGGCGTGATCGCGGCCGCCCCGACCCTCTCGCCGGAGCGCTTCCGCGAGCCCCTGGCCGCGGCGGCCGGGCGCCTGCGCCTGAACCTGCGCCTGACGACGCTCAACCTGTCGCTGCCGCCGCCGGCCCAGGCAAACGGGGGCGTGCGCGCGGCCGAACTCTTCGCGCTCCTGGAGGGCCTGGAGATGCGCTCGATCCTCGCCGAGGCGCGCACGCGCTACGGGCAGCCCGAGCTCTTCTGAGGCGCCTGGCGGCCGCTCAGGTGCCCTGCTTGGACGTCTTCTTCGGGTCGAAGATGTAGCCGATCCCGTGCACCGTGCGGAAGTCCGCGAGGTCGAGGCCCATCTTCTTGAAGAGCTCGCGCACCTTGACGACGTACTGGTCGAGCGAGCGGCTGCGCACGTCGGCGTGCTGGCCCCACACCGAGTGGATCAGGGCCTTGCGGGTGATCACCTCGCCCTGGTGGTCGTTCAGGAAAGAGAGGATGCCGATCTCCTTGCGCCCGAGGGGCAGCGTCTCGCCGTTCGGGAAGGTGATCTCCAGGCGCACGGGCGTGATCTTCGCGCCGCAGAAGGCGAAGGGCTGGTCGTTCACCTTGACGTTCTTCGTCAGGTTAAGGTCCTCCTTGTACTCCGAGCGACGCAGGACCGCCCGGATCCTGGCCACCAGCTCCGCGTAGCTGAAGGGCTTCGTGATGTAGTCGTCGCCGCCGAGCTCGAGGCCGTGCACCTTGCTCTGCTCCTCGGCGTTGCCCGTCAGGAAGATGACCGGCACCGTGATGTTCATCGACCGCAGCTCCTCGTAGAGCTCAAAGCCCCCCTGGTCGGGAAGGAAGAGGTCGAGCAGCACCAGGTTCGCGAAATTGCGCTGGAGGAACTTGAGGGCGTGGGCGGAGCGGTTGCAGATCTGCACCCGCATGCCGGCCCGCTCCAGGTACTGCGCGACCAGCGTGGCGAGCTCGGCCTCATCCTCGACGACCACGATGAGGGGCTTGGGATTGGGCCGAGTCGCGGGGGAGTCTGGCATGTCCGGAGGACGATTTTTTTACACTTGGGGGCGGCGATGTCAACCTGCGGCTGGTTCCGCATTTAGCTTGAACGGCCGGGCCGGAGGGCGTGCCTTGGTCTCCCGTGCCCGACAAGAAGCCACTCCTGATGCTAGGCCTGCCGAAGGGCAGCCTTGAGGAATCCACCCGAAGCCTGTTCGCGAAGGCCGGCTGGAAGATCACCACCAACTCGCGCTCCTACCGGCCGTCGATCGACGACCCGGAGCTCGACGGGCGCTTCGTGCGCGCCCAGGAGGTCAGCCGCTACGTGGAGCACGGGTTCTTCGACTGCGGGCTGACGGGCGCCGACTGGATCCAGGAGAACGCCTCCGACGTGGTCGAGGTCTGCGACCTGGTGTACAGCCGCGCCTCGACCGTCAAGTCGCGCTGGGTCCTCTGCGTCGCCGAGGACTCGCCGGTGCGAAGGCCCGAGGACCTGGCCGGCAAGCGCGTCGCCACCGAGCTCGTGCAGACGGTCAAGCGCTACTTCGAGGCCAAGTCGATCCCGGTCCACGTGGAGTTCTCCTGGGGCGCCACCGAGGTGAAGGTGCCCGACCTGGTCGACGCCATCGTCGACATCACCGAGACCGGCTCGTCTCTGCGGGCGAACAAGCTGAGGATCGTCGACACGCTGCTCGAGACGAACACCAAGCTGATCGCCAACCGCAAGGCCTGGGCCGACCCGGCCAAGCGCAAGAAGATCGAGACGATCGCGCTCCTCGTGCGCGGCGCCCTCGAGGCCGAGTCGAAGGTCGGGCTGAAGATGAACGCCCCCAAGAAGGCGCTCGAGGCCATCATCTCGGCCGTGCCGTCGCTGCGCAACCCGACCATCTCGCCGCTCAGCAACCTCGAGTGGGTCGCCCTGGAGACGATCATCGACGAGAGCGTGGTGCGCGAGATCCTGCCCCAATTGAAGGCGCTCGGCGCCGAGGGCATCGTCGAGTACCCGCTCAACAAGGTCATCTACTAAGATGGCGAAGGTCACCCTGGGACTCCTGCAGCACGCCTGCTCGGCGGACCCTGCGGCCAACCTGAAGACGACGCTCGCGCTCGCCGACCAGGCGGCGAGGCGGGGCGCGAACATCATCTGCACCCAGGAGCTCTTCCGCTCGCAGTACTTCTGCCAGAGCGAGGACCACGCGAACTTCGGGCTGGCCGAGAAGATCCCGGGGCCGACGACCGACGCCTTCCGGCGCCTGGCGAAGAGGCGCGGGGTCGTGATGGTCGCGTCCCTCTTCGAGCGCCGCGCGAGCGGCCTCTACCACAACACGGCGGTCGTGATCGACGCCGACGGGTCCATCCTCGGCATCTACCGCAAGATGCACATCCCGGACGACCCGCTCTACTACGAGAAGTTCTACTTCACGCCGGGCGACACCGGGTTCCGCGCCTGGGACACCCGCTTCGGCAAGATCGGCGTCCTGATCTGCTGGGACCAGTGGTACCCCGAGGCCGCGCGGCTTACGGCGCTCCAGGGGGCCGAGATCCTCCTCTACCCGACGGCGATCGGATGGCACCCCGCCGAGAAGAAGGCGCACGGCGCCCTCCAGCACGGCGCCTGGGAGACGATCCAGCGCTCGCACGCGGTCGCCAACGGCTGCTTCGTGGCGGCGTGCAACCGGGTCGGCCACGAGACCCCGGCGGGCGGGCAGGGGATCGAGTTCTGGGGGCAGAGCTTCGTCGCCGGCACGAGCGGGCAGGTGCTGGCCCGCGCCTCGGCCTCCGAGCCCGAGCTCCTGCTGGTCCCGGTCGACCTCGGGCAGGTGGACGAGACGCGCACCCACTGGCCGTTCCTGCGGGACCGCCGCATCGACGCCTACGGCGACCTGACCCGCCGGTTCAGCGATTAGGGAGCCGGCCCATGCCCGCCGCGACCCAGTCCCCGGCCGCGCTCGGCTTTCGGATGCCCGCGGAGTGGGAGCCCCAGGAGGCCGTGTGGCTCTCCTGGCCCCACCGCCGCTCCACCTGGCCCGGCGCCTTCCGCCCCATCCCGGGCGTCTTCGCCCGGATCGCCGCCGAGATCAGCCTGCGCCAGAAGGTGCGCCTCAACATCGCGCACCCCCTGCAGAAGCGCGCCCGCCTCCTGATCGAGCGGGCGGGCGCCGACCTGTCGCGGGTGGAGTTCTATGACCACCCGACGAACGATGCCTGGTGCCGCGACCACGGCCCGATCTTCGTGCGCCGCGGGCGAACGGGGGAGGTGGCCGTGACCGACTGGCAGTACAACGCCTGGGGCGGCAAGTACCCGCCCTTCGACCTGGACAACCGCATCCCCGCCCGGGTCGCGCGCGCGCTCGGCATGCGCCGGTTCCCCCGGCGCATGGTGCTCGAGGGGGGCTCGATCGACGTCAACGGCCGGGGCCTGCTGCTGACCACCGAGGCCTGCCTGCTCCACCCGAACCGCAACCCCACGCTGACGCGCGAGGACATCGAGCAGGGCCTGCGCGAGGGCCTGGGCGTGCGCACCGTCCTATGGCTCGGCGACGGCATCGCCGGCGACGACACCGACGGGCACGTCGACGACATGACGCGCTTCTTCAGCGAGCACGGAGTCGTGACGGCCGTCGAGCGGGACCGCCTGGACGTGAACCACCGGCCGCTGGCGGAGAACCTCTCTCGCCTGCGCGACGCCCGCCTGCCCGGGGGCGGGCGCCTGCAGGTCGTCGAGCTGCCCATGCCCGCCGCATGCCAGCACCGGGGCCAGCGGCTGCCGGCCAGCTACGCCAACTTCCTCGTCATCAACGGCGCCGTCCTGATGCCGGCCTTCCGGCAGCCGCGGCGGGACCGCCGGGCGGCCGAGGTGCTCGCCTCGTGCTTCCCCGGCCGTGCGGTGGTGCCGATTGATTGCTTGGAACTGGTCTGGGGCCTCGGCACTCTACACTGCATCTCCCAGCAGGAGCCCGCATCCCCCTCATGAAGCACCCCGCCGCCCTAGCCCTCCTCTGCGTGTCGCTGTTCCTGGCGGGCTGCGAGAGCAGCCTGCCCGACTCGGTCAGCTCGGTGCTCGGGCCCCGGGAAGCCCCTCGCTCGCGGGTCTTCCAGGCCGAGCCGCGCGCGACCTACGCCGCGGTGCGCGCGGCGGCCGAGGGCATGGGCTACCGGTACGTGCGCGGGGGCCCCGCTGAGGGCCGCTTCGAGGCCCTCTCGGTCATCTCGCCGGGTGAGCAAGTGGGCGGATCCGAGCAGATCTCCATGAAGGTGCGCCTCGAGCCCGGGCCGGAGTCCGGCACGGAGGTGACCGTCTCCTTGAGCGAGATCCTCGAGCCCGACAGCACGGGCCGCACGGGGGTCGCGACCCAGACGCCCCTGCGCGACACCCCCCAGTACGAGGTCTTTTTCCGCTCCATCGAGACGGCCCTGCGGATGCCGGCCGCCCAAAACTAGGCTTTAAGACCTTTGTATCAAAGGGGTTAGGCCGTTCGAGTCTTCCCGGACTCCCCGGGGGCCCCCCGGAGGCTCCCGGCAGTTTAGGCTTGCCCGGGCGGCGTCCGGGATGGGACCCTGACCGTTCGCGGCATTTTCTATCGGTCAGACCGGCGTCGCCGCGATGCTCCCGCCGGCCTGAAACACAGTCCAACAGTCAACCCGTGGCCGAAAGGCCTACCGCGGTGTACGGAACGCCCCAGGAGCAGGCGTGCCCGGCCACCCGTCTCCCGAATATGAGTTCATTAATGCAAGAGCTGCTCGCTCAATCCTCCTTCGACAAGCTGAAGGAGGGCGCAATCGTCCCCGGCACCATCACCGAGGTCCGCCAGAACGAGGTGGTCGTCGACATCGGCGGCAAGTCCGAGGGCGTCATCCCCGCAAACGAATTTATCGACATCGGCGACCTGCAGATCGGCTCCACGATCGAGGTCATGGTCGAGAAGCTCGAGGACAAGGACGGAAGCCCGATCCTGTCCTTCGACAAGGCCGAACAGAAGAAGAACTGGGACAACATCCTCACGCGCTTCCCCGAGGGCTCCGTGGCCACAGGCCGCGTGAAGGCCAAGGTCAAGGGCGGCCTGATCATCTCGATCGGCGTCGACGCGTTCATGCCGGCCTCGCACATCGACGTGCAGCCGCCCAAG
>CAIXHE010000124.1 GCA_903919205.1 uncultured Opitutaceae bacterium
ACACTCCCATGAAGCCTACCGCCAAAGATTACGAAGTCCGCATTTGGTACAGCGAAGTTCCAGGCGACGATTGCTACGTCGCACAAGTCAACGATATGCCCGGTATCATGGCGCATGGGGATTCCCGCGAGGCCGCGGCAAGAGAGATCCAAGAAGCTTTGAGGCTCGCTCTCAATTCTTACGCAGAAAACAAGGAGGAACCGCCAGCTCCGAAAAGTGCCGCCGCAGCATCTCTTGGGCGGATTGGGGGAAGTGCGAAAAGCTCTAAGAAATCGTTGGCGGCACAATTGAACGGACGCAGGGGCGGTCGACCAAGAAAGAAGGGGCGGAAATTAAAGGTGGGTGTTTAGCACCCAAAGTGAGGTTGCCCTGATTTGACGGACACGGGTTCGAGGACTTCATGAACGAAGCCGGTTGCACAGGCGCGCCCTCGCGGCGTTCGCGTACGCGCGCTCCACGGCACAGGGCTAATCTTTGGCAGCGCCGTCGGGAATGTCCGTCGGCTGCTCCATGATGACCTCGAGCGCGACAAGGTACCCGAAAATCACCGTGAAGAAGTCGACGGTCAAGGACGTGATGTACGCTGCGGCGCCGTGGGGGAAGCCTGCGAGAACGTAGGCGAGCATGGTCGCGGTCGAGGCGGATCCCGCAACCACGAAGACCGCGAATATCGAGGGCGGAGGCCCCTTGCCGACCACCCTGCGGCGCCGGTACGGATAGGTGACCTGAAGGGACAGCATCGGCAGCGCGAAGAGCACGCTGGAGGAGCGCCAGATCCAGGGCTCCTCGACGCCGTACAGCGCGAGAAGCGGCGGCAGAAGAGCCCCCGCCGTCATCACGAAAATGTAGCACATGACCGTTCGCGCTAGGTACCGGTCCAGCAGGGACAGCTTGGCCCCGGCGGCCGGCCGGAGGGTCAACAGGAGCGCCGAGAATCCCGCGAACGTGACCATGAGTCCCGCCAAGGCATACAAGAAGGCTTCACCCGTGAGTTCCATGTTACGATCCGCCGCGCGAGCAACGCGATGAAGGGTGGTTTACGATGATGGGCCCCATAGGCAAGCCAAGCGGTGATCCTGACGCGGAAGGCAGGGGCGAGGGACGCTCCTCGGCGCCAAACGAAGGTTTGGGTGGGGGCCTTTTGGAATCGCGCCGAGGGGTGGCACGGATAACGCTGGCCCGACGCCTATGAAATTGACCGACCTTCGTTTTCGGGCCCGTCTGTCGCTCGTCCTTTTCGCGCTGTGCGTCCCGCTTGCCGCGCAGCAGCCGCTCCTCAAGTCCCACGAGGTGAATGCCGACCGGAGCGTCACGTTCCGATACTACGCCCCCACGGCGAAGACCGTGACCCTCGAACTCGACTACGACCACACCAAGATCCCGCTCACCCCGGGGCCCGACGGCGTATGGACCCTCACGACCGGGCCGCTCGCCCCGGAGCTCCACTTCTATGCCTTCCAGGTCGACTCGACCCACGTGCTGGACCCGCTCAATGCCGGGGTCGACCCGAACGTCATCTATCTCACAAACGAGGTGTCGGTGCCCGGGTCCGCGCCGCAGCCTTGGGATGTGACCGATGTCCCGCACGGGGTGCTCCACCACCACGTCTACCGGTCCGGCGTCATCGCCGCGCTGCCCAACGGGAACGAGGACTACTACGTCTACACGCCCCCGGGCTACGACCCCTCGGGAACGAAGCGCTACCCGGTGCTCTACCTGCTGCACGGCTGGAGCTCGAACGCGGAGGCATGGCCCCACGACGGACAGGCGAACCTGATCCTCGACAAC
>CAIXHE010000125.1 GCA_903919205.1 uncultured Opitutaceae bacterium
CACCCGATCGAGTGCCGCGACATCGTGTTCAACCTGCTGAAGGTCTCGCAGGGCAAGTTCACGACCGAATGCATCAATTTCCTGGTCGAGAACGGGTACTCCGAGGACCTGGCCTCCACGCTCAAGCGCTGGCAGACCGAGCAGAACCTGCGCGCCCCGGTGCTCCTCTGGATCGTGAAGAACCGCCACTCCAAGAAGTTCGCGAAGCTGCTGAACGACCTGATCACCCCGCGGCTGCTGTCGGCCATCTTCTTCGCGATCGACTACGAGGCCCTCCAGGCCGCGAGCGCCCGGCGCATCCCGCTCGGCGACATCCTGAGCGAGGACACCGAGCTGATCGCCGACCTGCTCTCGACGGCCGACCCCGAGACCGCCCGCGACCTGGCGAACACCCTGCTCCTCAACCAGGGCTTCGAGGAACTGACCAAGAAGTCGCTGCTCGCCCGCTTCATCAAGATCTTCCCGAACATCCAGTCGCTGGTCGCGGCCGACGCCGACGCCAAGGAGGAGCTGCTGCTCGTCTCCCGCGAGAGCTTCGAGCGCAAGCGCGAGGAGTACGAGACCATCGTCTCGAAGAAGATCCCCGAGAACTCCAAGGCGATCGCCTCGGCCCGCGAGCACGGCGACCTTCGCGAGAACTCCGAGTACAAGATGGCGAAGCAGGACCAGCTGGTCCTGATGGCCCAGAAGGGCCAGCTCGAGCGCGAGCTCGCCCGCGCCCGCGTCACCGACTTCAAGGAGGCCACGGTCGACCAGGTGAGCGTGGGCAGCGTCGTCGACGTCAAGATCCCGGAGGGCGCCACGCAGACCTACACGATCCTCGGCGTCTGGGACGGCGACCCGGACCGCCACATCGTCTCCTACAAGACCCCGCTCGGGGTGGCCCTGATGGGCAAGAAGCTGGGCGACACCGTCAAGGTGAAGACCGGCTCGACCGAGGACGCCTACCAGATCACGGCCATCCGGCGCTACGCCTGAGGGCCTGCGGGAGGGCTTAAGGCGTTGCGTTGGCGCGTGTTTTGCCCAGCGTGGGCTCCCGCGTGAACACCTCCTGGGACACCCTCAAGATCCTTTCCGACCCGACGCGGCTGCGGCTGATCGCGCTGGTCATGCGCGAGGAGCTCTCCGTCGCCGAGCTCCAGGAGATCCTCGGGATGGGCCAGTCGCGCATCTCCTCCCAGCTGGCGCTCCTGCGCCAGGCGAGCCTGGTCGTGGACCGGCGCGACGGCAAGAAGGCCTTCTACTCGCTGCGGCCCGAGCTGCCGGCCGTGCAGCTCGCGCTCATCCGGGCGGCTGTCGACAGCGTGGCCGGCATGGACGCGCTCGGCGAGGACGCCCGGCACCTGGACCGGGTTCTGGCCAAGCGCCGGCGGGTCTCGGAGCAGTACTTCAACCTGATCGCGGGCCGCCTCGGCCGCAACCACTGCCCGGGACGCTCCTGGGAGGCGATCGGGCGCCTGGCTCTCAGCCTCGTGCCCCCCGTCGTCGTGGCCGACCTCGGCGCCGGGGAGGGCCTGATCTCTCAGCTGCTCGCCCGCCACGCGAAGCAGGTCTGGTGCATCGACAACTCCCCCCGGATGGTCGAGGTCGGCACCGAGCTCGCCCGCAAGAACGACCTCCACAACCTCTCTTACAAGCTGGGCGACATCGAGGCGGTGCCGCTCGAGGACGGCTCCGTCGACCTGGCGATCCTCAGCCAGGCCCTCCACCACGCGCAGCATCCCCAGAGGGCCGTGGACGAGGCCCACAGGATCCTGCGCCCCGGCGGCCAGCTTGTCGTGCTGGAGCTGGCCGAGCACGACTTCGAGAAGGCGCGCGAGCTCTACGCTGACCTGTGGCTCGGATTCCGCGAGAGCGCGCTCGAGGGCTTCCTGAAGAAGGCGAAGTTCGTCAAGGTCGAGGTGACCCCGGTCTCCAAGGAGACGGTCGAGCCCTACTTCGAGACCCTGCTGGCGACCGGCATCCGCGCCTAGGGGGGGCGGCCCCTACTCCATAGTCACCCGCGAGCGGTGGAACTGGGCGCACTTGGCGTAGACGTCCTTGGGCGACGCCATGGCGAGCACCTCCGCGGCGAGCGCGCGCGCGTCGGACATCTTCATGGCGCGCACGAGGAACTTGACCGCGGGGATGGACGGGGGCGACATGCTGAGGGAATCGACGCCAAGCCCTAGGAGGAGCGGCGCGTAGACCGGGTCGCCGCCCATCTCGCCGCACACGCCCACCGTCAGCTTGGCCGCGTGGGCGTCGTCCACGATCCGCTTGATCGAGCGCAGGACGGCCGGGTGCGAGGGCTCGTAGAGGTGGGCGATCCGGTCGTTGCCGCGGTCGATCGCGAGCGTGTACTGGATCAGGTCGTTCGTGCCGATGCTGAAGAACGCGCTGTCCCGGGCGAGCAGGTCCACCGTGGCGGCGGCGCTGGGGATCTCGATCATGGCGCCCACCTCGACCGTCTCGTCGAAGGGCTGCTTGCGTGCGCGCAGCTCGGCCTTGCACTCCTCGAGCACCTGGTTGGCGCGCACCATCTCCTCGGAGCCGCTGATCATGGGGTACATGATCCGCGCCTTGCCGTGGTGGCTCGCCATCAGGATCGCCCGCAGCTGGTCCTTGAAGATGGCCGGGTTGTCCAGGCAGAAGCGGATCGCCCGGTATCCCATGAACGGGTTGTCCTCGTCGGGGAAGAGGTCCGGCTGCGAGGCCATCGGCTTGTCGCCGCCCAGGTCGAGCGTGCGGATGATGACCGTCTCCGGAGCCGAGCCCTCGACCACCGCCTTGTAGGCCAGGAACTGCTCCTGCTCGGAGGGGATGCGCGCGGAGTTGAGAAAGAGGTACTCGGTGCGAAAGAGGCCGACGCCCTGCGCGAAGAACTCCTTCACCTGCGCCACCTCCTCGACCTTCTCGATGTTCGCCATGAGCGCCACGTCGACGCCGTCGAGCGTGACGGCCTTCTGGCGGTTGGCCTCCATCAGGCGCCCCTGGAAGGACTTCTTCTTCGACTGGATCTTGCCGTACTTGAAGAGGGTCGACTCGCTCGGGTTGAGGATCACGAGCCCGTCGTAGCCGTCGACGAGCGCCCAGTCCCCGGTGTTCACCCGCTTGGACAGGTCGCGCAGGCCGACCACCGCCGGGACCTGCATCGAGCGCGCGACGATGACGGCGTGGCTCGTCTTGCTGCCGCTGTCCGTCACGATCGCGAGCCCCGAGCCCCGGTCGATGCTGGCCGAGTCCGACGGGGAGAGGTCGTTGGCGACCACGATGCGCCTCTCTACGAGCCGGCTCAGGCTGTTCTCGGCCTGGCCGAGCAGGTTCTGGAGGACCCGCTGCGCCACGTCCTGGATGTCGCCCGCCCTCTCGCGCAGGTACTCGTCGTCGATCTCCGAGAAGGCCTGGATGTACTTCTTGGAGACCAGGTCGAAGCAGGACTCGATGTTGCGCCCGGTGGTCTCGAACTCGCGGATGGTCTCGGAGATGAGCGCCTGGTCCTCGAGGACGAGCAGGTGGGCGTCGAAGATCAGGGCCTCGTTCTTGCCGAGGTTCTTCTCGACCTCGTCCTGGATCTTGGAGATCTGCTGGCGCGTGACGAGCAGCGCCTTGTCGAAGCGGGCGATCTCGTCGATGCGCTTGTCGAGCTCCACCTGGTAGGTCGGCACCTGGACCTCGCTCTGGAGGTAGACGAAGATCTGGCCATAGGCGATGCCCTGCGAGGCGGAGATGCCTTGCACGACTTTTTCCTCCTTCGAGCTCGACTGGGTGGCCATCTATGGGTGCTGCGATCCTCCGGGTCGCAGCATGATGACGCCCGTACCCCGCGTCGCGGTCAATGCGATTTACCGCGTGGAAGCGCGCAGGGCGCCGCTCAGGCGATCCGCGTCTCGACCGTGAAGGCGCTCATGCCCCAGGTCTCGCGCACGACGCCCTCGATGGCGGCCACGTCCACGTTCTCGTGGAGGAGCGCGTAGCAGGCGCTGCCGCTTCCGCTCATGCGGGCCGCGACTCCGAATCGGATGCGCAGGCGCTCGAGCAGCAGCGGGATCGCCGGGAACTTCGTGAAGGCGGGCCTCTCGAGCGAATTCTGCAGGAGGCCGTCGACGGGGGAGCCCGGGGTGTGCACCCAGTCGGCGAGCCTCTGCTCGGCGCGGGGCTCCGCGACGTAGCCCCGGGGCGCCTCGGCCGCGAGGCGCGAGTAGGCCCAGGGCGTGTCGATCGGGAACGCGGGCTTGAAGACGAAGATCCTCACCCCGCGGATCCGGCTGTAGGCCTCCGCGGGAAGCGGCTCGATGCGCTCGCCCCGGCCCCGGATCACGACCGGCGCCTTGGACAGGAAGAGGGGGCAGTCGGAGCCGAGCGAGGCCGCCACCCGCGCAAGGCCCGCGCCGTCCAGCGGGGAGCCCGCCATCCCATTGAGGGTCTCCAGGGCCGCGACCGCGTCGCTGCTGCCGCCGCCCAGTCCCGCGCCCGCCGGGATCCGCTTCACCAGGGTAAAGTGCGCCCCGCCGGTCCACCCGGTGGCCCCGGCGAAGGCGGCGGCCGCCTTCAGAACCAGGTTCGTCGCGTCGAGCGGGATGCCCTCGAGGTCGCAGGCGAGCGTGAAGCCGGACGGGCGCGCCTCCACCGTCAGCGTGTCGCCCCAGACGAGGGGCGCCACCAGCGAGACCAGGTTGTGGAATCCATCGGACCTGCGGCCGGTCACGGCGAGGTACAGGTTGATCTTGGCCGGGGCTTGGGTGAGGGGCATGTGCGGTCGTCACCCAGTCTTCGCAAATCGGCGGGGCACGCCACGATTTTCCGTGTGGCTTTCGCTTTGACGGCGCGCATAACATGGGCCCCCTTACGCCACGGGGTTTCCTTAACCATGTCCCGCACCGCTGTCATCTTACTCGCAGGAGGCGCCGGAAGGCGCATGGCGGGAGCCGTACCCGACAAGGTCCTGGCGCCCCTGGCCGGACGGCCCGTGTTCGCGCACGCGGCGGCGGCGTTTGCGGCGAGCGGGGTCGCGGACCTGTACGTGGTGGTCTACCGGGATCGCTCGCAAATGACTGCGCTGTCGGCGTTTGCCCCGACCCCTGCCCTGCTTGTGAAGGGCGGCCGCGAGCGGCAGGACTCGGTCGTCGCCGCCCTGGCCGCGCTGCCCGAGGACATCGACTTTGTCTTCATCCACGACTGTGCGCGCCCGCTCGTGCTCCCCGAGCAGCTGGTCGCCCTCCACAAGATCGTGCGCCGGGAGCACGCGGTCGTGCTCGCGCACCGCGTCACCGACACCGTGAAGGAGCACCGGGCCCGCGGTCACCTGCGTACGCTCGACCGCTCCAAGCTCTGGGCCATGGAGACGCCCCAGGTCTTCGCGAAGGACCTGATTGACCGGGCCTACGCGCGCGTCCAGAAGCGCCGCGCCCACGTGACCGACGACTCGGCGGCGGTCGAGCTCCTGGGCCATCCGGTTGCGCTCCTCGAGAACACGCACCCGAACCCCAAGCTCACCTCGCCGAAGGACCTCGCCTTCCTCGAATTCCTCCTGACGCCGTCCGAGTAGGGGCGCCCGTGGCCGACCCCCATCCCATGCCCCTTCGAATCGGCCACGGCTACGACATCCACCGCACCCAGGCCGGCCGGCCGCTCGTCCTGGGCGGGGTGCCCTTCGAGAGCGATTTCGGTCTCGAGGGCCACAGCGACGCCGACTGCGTGACGCACGCGATCTGCGACGCCCTACTCGGGGCCGCGGGCCTGCCGGACATCGGCGTCTTCTTCCCGAACACCGACGGGACCTGGAAGGGAATCGACTCCCAGGTGCTGCTCCGGCGCGTGGTGCAGGTGCTGCGCGAGGGCGGGTGGCAGCCGGTCAACATCGACGCCACCGTGATCGCCGAGAGGCCCAAGATCTCGGCGCGGGTGGCCGACATGAAGGCCGCCCTGGCCGCGTCCACGGGCCTGCCCTCGTCGGCGATCGGGATCAAGGCCACCACCCACGAGGGCGTGGGGGAGGTCGGGCGCGGGCTCGCGATCGCGGCCCACGCGGTGGCGCTGATCGAGAAGCCATGAGGCCGCGCTGGCTTGCCCTAGCCGGCGTCCTGGCGGCCCTCCTAGGGGTCGCCGGCTGCGGCCGCTCCGGCACGGAGGTGGCCGCGGGCAACCGGATGCAGGTCCTGCACCGGGGGATAGGCCCCGACCTGACGGACCTGGACCCCCAGCTCGCCACGCAGGCCGCCGACTTCAACGTGCTCTCGGCGCTCCTCGAAGGCCTTGTCTCGGAGGACCCGGTGGACCTCCACCCGGTCCCCGGCGTCGCCGAGAGCTGGAAGGTCTCCGACGACGGCCTCACGTACACCTTCTACCTGCGGGCCAATGCCAAGTGGTCCAACGGCCGGGCCGTGACCGCCCAGGACTTCATCGGATCGTGGAAGCGCATGCTCTCGCCCAAGCTCGGCGCCTCGAACGCCTCCCAGCTTTACCTGATCCAGGGCGCCGAGGCGTTCAACCGGGGCGACACCGAGTTCTCGCAGGTGGGGCTGCACTCGAGCGACCCGCGGGTCCTGACCGTCACCTTGGAGCACGCAGCCCCCTGGTTCCTCTCCGAGTTGAGCGGGCTCGCCTGGCTGCCGGTGCCCCTCCCGACGATCGAGAAGTACGGGCCCCTGGACCAGCGCGGCAACGCGTGGTCCACGACCCAGCACTGGGTGGGCAACGGGGCCTTCGTGCCGGTGTCCTGGCGCAGGGGACAGCAGATCGTGGTCGCCCGCTCGCCGACCTACTGGGACCACGAGAACGTGCGCCTCACCGAGATCCATTTCCACACCTTCGACTCGGTGGACGCCGAGGAGCGCTCGTTCCGATCCGGCCAGCTGCACGTGACCGACGCGCTCCCCCCCGGCAAGCTCGAGAGCTACCGCAAGCTCTCCCCGAGCCCGCTGCGGATCGACCCGCTGCTCGGCACCTACTTCCTTCGCCTGAACGTTCGCCGGCCGGGCCTCGGCGACGCGCGCATCCGGCTCGCCCTGGGGCTCGCGGTCGACCGCGCCACGCTGGTCGACAGGGTCCTGCGCGGCGGCCAGGCCCCGGCCGACGCCTTCACCCCGCCGGGCATCGGCGCCTACACGCCGCCGCCCGTGCAGCGCCACCGGCTGGACGAGGCCCGCAAACTCCTGGCGGACGCCGGGCACGCCGGCGGGGAGGGCCTTCCGGAGCTCGACCTGCTCTACAACTCCTCGGAGAACCACAAGCTGATCGCGGAGGCGATCCAGGAGATGTGGCGCCGGGACCTCGGGATCCGCGTGCGGCTGGTGAACGAGGACCAGAAGAGCACCGAGGAGGCCCGGCGCGCCGGCACCTACGACCTCCTGCGCTCCTCCTGGATCGCCGACTACTCGGACCCCTCCTCCTTCCTCGACGTGTTCCGCGGCGACAGCAGCAACAACTTCACCGGGTGGTCGAACGCGGACTACGACACGATGCTCTTCCGCGCCGCCCGAACCCAGGAGCCGAACGCTCGGGACGCTCTCTTCGAGCGGGCCGAGCGCCTCCTGCTGACCGAGGCCCCCGTGATCCCGCTCTTCCATTACACCCACGTCTTCCTGATCCAGCCCTCGGTGCACGGGTGGTACCCGACGATCCTGGACCACCACCCCTACAAGGCGGTTTCGCTCGGGGACTAGCGCGACCCGGCGGGCCGGGAGCCTTTTTTTGCTTGGCCGGAGGCCTTCGAGGCTCTTGCTGGGGGCCAACCATGGAAGCTCCCGAAGTACCCACCGAACACCTGAACGAGGCGATCGAACACCAGGCCAAGCACAGCAAGGCCTCGTGGACGATGGGGGTGGCCCTCAGCTCCGCGCTCCTCGCCGGCCTGGCCGCGGTGTGCTCGCTCCTGGCCGGCCACCACTCCAACGAGGCGATGATCGAGCAGATCCAGAGCTCCGACAAGTGGGCCTTCTACCAGGCCAAGGGCATCAAGGCCGCCGTCCTGGGCTCGAAGATCGAGCTGCTCGAGGCCGAGGGCAAGCCGGTGTCGCCCAAGGACCGCGACAAGCTCCTGGCCTACAAGAAGGACCAGGACGACATCTCGGCCGAGGCGAAGGAGAAGGAGGAGGGCTCCAAGGACCACCTGCGCCGGCACGTGGTGTTCTCCCGCGGGGTCACCCTCTTCCAGATCGCGATCGCGGTCGGCGCCATATCGGCGCTCACCCAGCGCAAGTCGTTCTGGTTCGTGAGCCTCGCCTTCGGGCTCCTCGGGATCGGGTTCCTGGTCCAGGGCAGCCTCGCCCGCTAGCCCGCGCGGTCGGGATGGCGGTTTGGCGGGCGGCGCGTGTCGTACCGTCGCCTGAATCTCGATACCTACTTCAGCGGCCCGGACTGCGCCCGAGCCGCGCCGCTCGCGCCCCGGGCGCCCGCGCCGCAGGTGCTCGGGCGCGGCCCGGCTCCGGGCGCACCCTACCCCCTCGCCCGGGCGGCCACAGCCTGCCTCGTCGTCCTCGGCCTCCTCTTCGCGCGCCGGCCCGAGGCGTTCCTGCACCCCCAGTTCTTCGCCGAGGATGGCCCGATCTTCTTCATGGGCGCCTACCAGCACCCGTGGGCCTCGATCGTCACCCCCTATGCAGGCTACCTGCACGTGGGCCTTCGGCTGGTCGCCACCGCCTGCTCGGTCCTGGACCCGCTGTGGGTTCCCACGGCCTACCTCGCGGCCTCCACCGCGGCGGTGGCGGCCCTGGTCACGGCCCTCTTCTCGCGCCGCCTGCGCCTGCCGTGCCCGTGGGCCTTCGCCCTCTGCCTGCCGCTCGTCCCGCACACGGGCGAGGTCTTCGACACCCTCACCAACCTGCAGTGGCTGGGTGCGCTCGGGATCGTCCTGCTGCTGCTCGCCCCCGATCCCGACACGCGCGGCCTGTGCGCGCTCGACTTCGGGTTCGCAGCGGTGGCGAGCGTGACCGGGGTCTTCTCGATCGTGTTCGCGCCGCTCTTCCTCGTGCGGGCATGGAGGCGGCGCTCGCGGGCCTCCGCGGGCCTCCTCGCGGTCGTGCTGGTCGGGGGCGCCGTCCAGGCCTACCTGATCCTGCACACGCCGTGGCCGCAGGCGGGTCCGCCCGCATCCCCTGCGGCCATGCTCTCCACCTTCGGTCACCGCGCCTTCCTGGCTCTCTTCGTGCCCGCCCGGGCCTTCGACGGGCTGCCCCGCGCCCTCGGGCTCCCGGCCGCAGCGTCGGCCCTGGGGCTCCTCGGCCTCCTGGCGATGCCGGGCCGCGGCAGCCGCCTGCGGCGGCTGCTTGCCTCGCTGGCCATCCCGCTCCTCTCCGCCGCGGCCATCTACAAGGTGCGCGGCAGCCTTGAGATCCTCGGGCCCCTCCACAACGGCGACCGCTATTTCTTCGTGCCCAAGGTGTGCCTGCTCTGGATGCTCTGCTTCCACCTGCGGAGGGCGTCGCCCCTGCGCGGGACCTGCGCCCTCCTGCTCGCCGTGGCGCTCGCCGCGACGCTCGCCGGCTTCCGCTTCGAGCACTGGGAGAACCTCGACTGGCCCCGCTGGGCCCAGCGGATGCGGGCAGAGCCCGTCGTGGCGGTGCCCATCAACCCCGCGGGTTTCTCGTTCGTCTACGCGCGCCCGGACGGGGCCGGTCGCTGACGCCCCCCGCACACGAGCCTTGCGCGCGGCGCCCGGGGCCCCGAGGATGCGTCCCATGCAGAAGCTCCTGTCTCTGGCGGCGATAGCCGCGGGAATCGCGCTCATCTACGTAGGCTACCAGCGAGAGCACTCGCTCGCCGGGGGCGCCGACGGCACCCTCTCCAGGATCGGGGAGAAGATCGACGGCGGGGTGCGCCCGCCAACCTACGTGAAGTATTACCTGGCCGGCGCCGCCTTCCTCGTGGCGGGAGCGGTGGGCACGGGGCTCGTCAGGAAATAGCGCCCCGCCCTAGCGGGTGCGCCAGCGCTTGAGGGCGGCCCCGGTGGCCGAGGCCTCGCACGCCTCGATCGCGGCCCGCGTGCCCGCGAACACGAGCTCGCCGCCGTCGCGCCCCCCGCCGGGCCCCAGGTCCACGACCCAGTCCGACAGGTTGATCACGTCCAGGTTGTGCTCGATCACGATCACGGTGTTGCCCGCGTCGCGCAGCTTGAAGAGCAGGTCCATCAGCTTCTGGATGTCCACCCAGTGCAGGCCCGTCGTCGGCTCGTCGAGGATGTAGAGCGTCGGGCCCTGCTGGCGCTTGCTGAGCTCGAGCGAGAGCTTGATGCGCTGCGCCTCGCCCCCCGAGAGCGTCACGGCCGACTGCCCGAGCGCCAGGTAGCCCAGGCCCACGGCGTCGAGCGTCTGGAGCTTGTCGAGGACCCTCGGGATGTTCCGGAAGAGCACCGTCGCCTCGCGCACGGTCATGTCCAGCACGTCGGCGATGGACTTGCCGTGGAAGAGGATCTCGAGCGTCTCCCGGTTGAAGCGCCGGCCCCCGCAGCTCGTGCAGGGTGCGTAGGCGTCGGCCATGAACTGCATGTCGAGCTTGATGACGCCGTCGCCCTGGCAGCGCTCGCAGCGCCCGCCCCGCACGTTGAACGAGAAGCGGCTCGCCTTGTAGCCGCGGACCTTGGCGAGCGGCACCTGGGCGAAGAGGTCGCGCAGCAGGTCCATGAGCCCGACGAAGGTGGCCGGGTTGGAGCGCGGGCTGCGCCCGATCGGCTCCTGGTCGACCTGCACCAGCTTGTCGAAGAAATCCAGGTTTTCGATGTGGCGGTGGCGCCCGGGGAGCAGCTTCGCTCCGTTCAGCTTGCGAGCGGCCGCGGCCGCAAGGATGTCGTTGACGAGCGTGCTCTTGCCCGAGCCAGAGACCCCGGTGACGCAGGTGAGCAGGCCGACGGGGAACCGCACGTCGATCCCGCGCAGGTTGTGCTCGCGCGCCTCGCGCACGGTGAGCCACGCCCCGTCCGGCGCCCTCGCCGCGGCGTCGCGGACGATCGAGAGCTTGCGCGAGAGGTAGGGGCCCGTCTGCGAGTGGCGCGCCGGCTGGGCCGCGCACGCCTCCGGCGTTCCCTGGAAGAGGAGCTGGCCGCCCTCCACGCCGGCCTCGGGCCCGAGCTCGATGATCTGGTCGGCCGCGCGCATGGTCTCCTCGTCGTGCTCGACCACCAGCACCGTGTTGCCCCGGTCCCGCAGCCCGCGCAGCTGCTCGAGCAGCCGGTCGTTGTCCTTCGGGTGCAGCCCGATGCTCGGCTCGTCGAGCACGTAGATGACCCCGATCAGGCCCATGCCGAGCTGGGTGGCGAGCCTCACCCGCTGGGCCTCGCCGCCGGACAGAGTCGCGTAGTCGCGGTCGAGGCTCAGGTAGCCGAGTCCCGTGTCGAGCAGGAAGCGCAGCCGCTGCTCGATGCCCACCAGCACCTCGCGAAGGGCTTCGCTCTCCCCGAGCGTGCGCACGAGCCCGCCCGCGAAGGCGTGCGCCGCACCGACGTCGAGCGCCATGAAGCCCGCGAAGCCGAGCGCGGAGCCCTCGGGGCCGACGCGGACGGCGGCGCTGCGGCGGTTCAGCTTGGAGCCGCCGCACGCGGGGCACGGGCCGGCCACCATGAACGTCGAGAGCCGCGCCTGGAAGCCCTCGCTGTCGGTATCGCGGAAGCTGCGCTCGACGTCGGGGATGATGCCCTCGAAGGGCATCGCGCGGGCCTCGCGCATGCGGCGCAGCTTGAACGAGAAGAGCCGCTCGCCCGTGCCGTGGAGCAGCGCCAGGCGGGCCTCCTCGGGCAGGTCCTTCCAGGGGAGGTCGGCGTCGAAGGGAAGCTGCTCGGCGAGCTGCTTGAGGAGGGCGTTGTGCTTGATGATCAGGTTCTTGCCCCCGATCCGCCAGGGCTTGATGGCCCCGCCGCGCACGGACTTGCCCGGGTCCGGGATCACGAGCTCGGGCACCGCCCGCAGGCGCCGGCCGAGGCCCCCGCAGTCCGGGCAGGCACCCTCCGGGTGGTTGGACGAGAAATGCCGGGGTGTCAGCCGATCAAAGATATCGCCGCAGACGTCGCACGCCAGGTGCTGGCTTAGGCCGAGCTCGCGCCAAGGGTCCGTGGGCCTCTTCTGGGAGAGGACGACGGCGCGGTCAGAGCCCTCGCGGAAGGCGAGCTCGAGCGAGTCGGCGATGCGGCTACGGTGCTCGGCCGTCGCCACGAGGCGGTCGACCACGACATCGACCGCGATCTCGGCGGTTCCCGAGGGCACGAGGTTCGGCTCGTCCAGCTCGCGCACGACGCCGTCCAGGCGCACGCGCTGGAAGCCGCGCTGCCTCAGGCGCGGAAGCTCGTCCCGGAGCACGCTCGGGCGCGCGCGCAGGACCGGCGCGAGGAGCATCACGCGCTCGCCCGGGCACTCGAGGAGGATGCGCTGCACGTTGTCGTCGAGCGAGCGCCGCACGACGCGGCCCCCGTCCTTGGGGCAGCGCTGGTCGCCGGCCAGGGCCCAGAGGAGCCGCGAGTAGTCCGAGATCTCGGTCACGGTCGCGATCGTGGTGCGGGGCGAGACCCCTCCGGTGCGCTGCTCGATCGCGAGGACCGGCGAGAGGCCGTGGATGAAGTCCACGTCCGGGCGCTTCAGCTGGTCCAGAACCTGGCGGGCCTGCGTCGAGAGGCTCTCCATGTACTTTCGGTAGCCCTCGGCGTAGATCGTGTCGAAGGCCAGGGAGGACTTTCCCGATCCGCTGGGCCCGGTGATCACGACCAATTTCCCCCGGGGTATGCGAATATCCAAGTTCTTTAGGTTGTGCTCGCGCGCTCCTTTTACGTGGATGTCTTTGGCCGCCTCCATGATTGCAAACCCCAAACGTATCCAAAACACCCCGCGCGCAAACCGAATCCGGCGAATTCTGGGGCTGGCGGCCCTCGCGGCCTCGGTCGCCCTCGCGCGCGGCGCGGACTCGGAAACGGCCCGCCTCGGCCTCGGGAACGGCGAGAGCCTGACCTACAGCGTGCGGTGGGGCTTCCTTCCGTCGGTGGGTCGCATTCGCATCAGCGCCGAGGAGATCGGAACGGGACGGGACGCGGTGCTCCGGATCACGACCACCACGTCCACGTGGGGGCTCGCGCGGGGGCTCTTCCCCTTCGACGGCCGCGGCGAGTCGGTCTACGAGGCGAAGACCGGGCTCCTGCTCTCGACCAGCGAGTGGAGCACCTACCGCAACAAGGTGGTCAAGAACTCGATCCTCTTCAACTACGGCAAGATGGAGGCCGTCTACACCGACGACATCCATCCCGAGAAGAGCCGGACGATCCCGATGCCCTCGGGCAACCCGTCGGACCTGATCCTGGCCCTCATATCGACCCGCACCTGGAAGCTCGCGCCGGGCCAGGCGCGCGACGCCCTCGTCATCTTCGAGGACCAGTTCTACCCGCTGACGGTCCGCTCCGACGAAACCGACATCGTGATGAGCCCGCTCGGGCTCTTCAGCACGAATGTGCTCGTCCCCCGGATGGAAAAGAGCCCCCCGAAAGGGATGTTCAAGCGCGGATCCACCGTGAAGGTGTGGATCGAGACCAACGACGCGCGGCGCCTTCCGGTGCGTTTCGAGGTGGGATTCCGCTTCGGAACGGGCACGGCCACGCTGATCGAGTACCAAGCCCCAAAATAGCCTTGCTTTGACGCTCCGGAAACTGCTTATTCAGCGGTTTTATTTCATGAAAGCCACTATCAAGACCCAGGGACAGCAGTTCACCATTACCGAGGGCGACGTCCTCATCGTGAACCGCTTTCCGAACACCGAAGCCGGCGCCATCGTCGAGATCAAGGACGTGCTGACGGCCGGCGAGGGCGCGGATTTCAAGGTCGGCAAGCCCACCCTCGCGGGGGCTTCCGTCTCGGCCAAGATCCTGGAGAACAAGCGCGGAGCTAAGGTGATCGTGTTCAAGAAGAAAAAGCGCAAGGGCTACGAGCGCAAGCAGGGCCACCGCCAGGAGCTTTCCGTCATCAAGATTCAGTCCATCACCGTCTAAGGAGAACCACGTCATGGCGCACAAGAAGGGTCAGGGAACATCCACCAACGGCCGCGAGAGCCACTCCAAGCGTCTTGGCATCAAGATGTTCGGCGGCGAGAAGATCCTTGCCGGAGGCATCATCGTCCGCCAGCGCGGCTCCAAGCACCACCCCGGCAAGAATGTCGGCGTTGGTCGCGACTGGACGCTCTTCGCGCTCAAGGACGGCACCGTCAAGTTCGACAAGGTGCACCGCAAGGTCTCGGTCGTCACGGCTCCCTGAACGGGCTGAACGGACTCGGATGTCCGAGCGCCGGGAGGACCTGATTCGAGAGCGCCGGCTCCTGACCGAGCGCCTGGCGGACATCGACCGCGAATTGGAGGGGCTGCGTTCCGCGCCCCTGCCGCCTCCCACCCTGCCCGCGACCTCCCGCGCCGACCCGCGGGCCGAGGAGGAGGCCCTGCTGGCCCAGTACCAGCCTGAGCCCGGCAAGATCCAGACCCGCACCCAGCTCGGGTGCGCGCTCTACGTGCTCCTGGCCCTCGCGCTGCTGGCCTTGGGAGCCGGCGCCCTCTACCTGCACACACGGGCCGCGCAGGGCCGCTAGACGCGGCCGTCCTCGTCCTAGAAGACCGGCTGCTGGTTGGCCGGGTCGGCGAGCATCGCCTGGAACCGGGGGTCGTCACGGAGCGGGCGGAACATCACGGCCGATTCATACGCGCCGATTCCAAAGGGGGTCCGCAGGAGGCGCTTGATCTCGCAGAGGGCCCGATCCTTTTCTCCGCACCACGCCAGGGTCTCCGCGGCCATGTTGGACATAAAGGGTCCGAGCAGATGATCCTTGGATTCCGGAAGCAGTTCACGGCTCTTGGCCGCCGAGCGCAGGGCCTCCTCCCTTTCGCCGAGGAGCGCCTGGACCAAGCCGAGGTAAGCCCACACCTGGGCATTTTCGGGCTGGCGTTCAAGTTCCGCCTTCAGCTGCGAAGCGCTTTCCTGCGCAACGGAGCGCGCCGAGTCCATATCGCCGGCGTTGGCGTAGCCATCGGCCAACTGGGCATCCTGCTCCCATTTGGGGTTGTCGCTGTCGCCCTCAAAGTAGCGCTGAAGCTTTCTGAGGCGTATGAACTCCGTCCAGCGACCGCAGGTCCTCGCCAGGTCCGACTGGAGGTAGATAAACAGAGCCTGTTCGGCTTCGGGCACCTTCCTGCTTGCGAAGGCGTCGATGGCTGCCGTGCTGCCGTCCGCGGAGAACGCCACCTCGGCATAGCGCCACCCAAACTGGAGCACGTCGGGATAATCCTCCACGAGCTTCTTGTAGATGAGGCGCGCCTCACGAGCGCGTCCGCCGGCCCAGAGCACCTCGCCGAGGGCGTACCGGAACCCATCGTCCTTAGGTTCGAGCTTGAGGGCTGCTTGAAAGTCCGCCTGAGCCTCGGTCAACCGCCCCTGTCGGCGGTGAATCAATCCCAGCGAGCGGTACATGAGCGGATCGTTCGGGCGCAGCTCGGCAAGCCTGAGGTACTCCTTGATGGCACGCTCGTAGTCCCGGAAGCCGTAGTAGTAATAGTCGCCGCGCGTTTCGATGACGACCGGATCGTCGGGAGCCAGGCGCAAGGCCGTGTCGCTCGCCCGTGTCGCCTCGTCGAGCGTCGCCTGGCTCATGTCGAAGGCGAAGTGATTGAACGCCAGGCGCGAGCCCAGCTCGCCCCAGGCTTCCGCGAAGGTGGGATCCAAGCGCACCGCCTCGCGCAGCAGCGCGATCGAAGGAGCAAGCATTCCGATGCCATCGCGCGGGCTGGAGCGGGCCTTGATATAATTGTCATACGCGGCTGTGTTCTCGGTGGGTCGCCGGGCGATCAGGGCCTTGGCGTCCGGCGAGAGCACCGTCTTCATCGCATCTGCGATCGCCTGTGCGAGCTCGCCCTGGATCGCGAAGATGTCGGTCAGGTCGCGGTCGTAGGCCTTGGCCCAGACATGCTCGTCGGTGCGGGCGTCGATCAACTGGCCGGTCACCCGGACCTTGTTGCCCTCGCGCCGCACGCTGCCCTCGAGCACGTAGGCGACCCCGAGTTCCTTGCCGATCTCCTTGATGGATTTGGTGGTGCCGCGGTACTGCATCACGGACGTGCGCGAGACGACATGCAGGTCCTTCACAAAGGACAGGTTCGTCAGCACGTCCTCGTGGACGCCGT
This sequence comes from uncultured Opitutaceae bacterium, assembly GCA_903919205.1. Lineage (GTDB taxonomy): Bacteria > Verrucomicrobiota > Verrucomicrobiia > Opitutales > Opitutaceae > Palsa-1447. Next base: position 16,106 of record CAIXHE010000125.1, read on the forward strand.
CTGCGAAGAACGCGTTCTGCTTGTCCTCGCTCATGTTCTCGAACGGGAGCACGGCGATGGACTTGGGCTCGACAGCGGCGACGGGGGCGGGCGCCGAGGCGCGCGCGACCGGCACGCTCTCGGCGGGGCGGCGCAGCAGGAGAGCGGCTACGACGGCGGCCACGGAGGCAGCCAGCAGGGAGCCGATGAGCCAAGCGGACCCGCGCTTTCCGCTGGGGACGGGGCCCGTGTGCCGCTCGGCGGCCGGGGCGCCCGCCTTCGCGGGGGTCTCGATCATGCGACGGACCTGCTCGACGAATTGGGGCGTCGGGAGCGCCCCGGGCAGCCGCACCCACTGCACCCGCAGGAACTCCGCGGGAACGATGGCCGAGCCCTCGCTCGTTGCGTCCACCGCAATGGGAAGAACGAACGGCACGCCCTCGGCCATCAGGTGCGTGCGCTCGACCGCGAGCTTCCATTCGAGCCGGAAATACCCCTCGCCGCGCGCCTGCGTGTTGGACGAGATGACGGGCAGGAAGAGAGCGCAGTCCTTGATCTGCCGGCGGATCTTCTGGTCCCATGCGTCGCCGCCGCGCAGTTCGCTCTGGTCAAACCAGACCTCGACCCCGTGGCTGCGGAGGGCGTCAGCCACCCGAGAGGCGGCTGCTGTGTCCTCCCGGGCGTAGCTCAGGAACACCGCGCGGGGGACGGACAGGTCGGGTGTGGTGGGTGAAGGCCCGGACATCGGCGGCCCAACGTATCGCATAAACGACTCTATTCCAGCAAAGAAACCCCATCCAGCGTCGGACGCGGCCCGACCTCAGGTTGCCGCCGGGTAGCTTCCGAGCCACTTGACCATCGGGCAGAACTTCGAGAGCTCGCCGAGCGCGGCCTTCATCGAGGCGTCCTCGTAGTGACCGGTCACGTCGATGAAGAAGTAGTAGTCCCACGGCCGCTTCTTGCTCGGCCTCGACTCGATCTTCGAGAGGTTGATCCCGCGCTCGCCGAAGGGCATCAGCATCTTCAAGAGCGAGCCCGAGTGCGAGGAGGCCTCGTCGCCGAGCGAAATCAGGAAGCTGGTCATGTCCTTGCCCTCGCCGACCGGGCCGGCGGGCTTGCGGCCGAGCACGAAGAAGCGGGTCGTGTTGTCGGCCTTGTCCTGTATGTGGCGCACCAAGACCGGCACCCCGTGGTGGGCGGCGGCCGTCTCGCTCGCGACCGCCGCGGCCCTGGGGTCCTCCTTGGCGATCAGCACGGCCCGGGTGGTGCTCGGGGCCTCGACCAATTGGGCGTGAGGCAGGTGGCGCTGGAGCCAGTGGCGGCACTGGGCGAGCGCCTGGTCCTTCGAGTACACGCGCTCGATCTTCTCCAAGGGAGACTGGCTGATCAGGGCATGGGCGATCTCCAGGTAGATCTGCCCCACGATCTTCAGGTCGCTCTCGACGAAGCTGTCCAAGGCCTCGCGCACGCTGCCCTCGGTCGAGTTCTCGATAGGGATCACGGCGTTGTCGGCCTCGCCCTTCTCGACGGCGGTGAAGATGTCCTCGATCGTGCCCATCGCGTGGTAGTCGACGCTGGCGCCGAATTTCTTCATCGCCGCCGAGTGCGTGTTGCTCGCCTCGGGCCCCAGGTACGCCACGAGCAGCGGCTTCTCGAGCGCGATCGCGGCCGACATGATCTCGCGGTAGATCGCCCGCAGGGCCTCGTTCTTGATCGGCCCGGCATTCTGGGCGCAGACCTTGCGCATCACGGCGTCCTCGCGCTCGGGCACGAAGATCTCCTCGCCGGTCTGCCGCTTGATCTTGCCGATCTCGGCGGCCAGGGCCAGGCGACGGTTGACGAGCGACACGAGCTCGCTGTCCAGGCCGTCGATCTGCGAGCGGAGGGGGCCGAGATCCATCAGGGTGAGGCGGGCTCGGACTCGGGCTCCGGGACGCTCTCGGCGGCGGCCGGCGCGGGGGGAGCCTCCGGTGCCGCCTCGCCGAGCGGCAGCTCGGTCTCGTCCAGGCCCATGTCGGCGTCGTTCGGCGTGTGTCCCGCGTTGCCCGCCTTCAGCCAGTCGTCGATCTGGCGCGAGGAGAGCACGTCCGAGGCCGGGAGCTCGTCCAGGGACTTCACCCCAACGAACTCGAGGAAATGGTCGGTCGTGCCGTACTGGATCGGCCGACCGGGAAGGTCCGCGCGGCCGACGACCGTGATCAGGTCCCGCTCGAGCAGCTTGGCGATGCCCGCGTCGGCGGAGACGCCGCGCACCGACTCGATCTCGGCACGGGTCACGGGCTGGCGGTAGGCGACGACCGCCAGGGTCTCGACTGAGGACTGGCTCAATTTCACCGGGGGCGGCTCCTCGCGAAGGACCCGGATCCAGCGCGCGAAGCGCGGCTGGGTGGCGAGGCGGTAGCCGCTTGCGCCGTCGACCAGCACCAGGCCGTCGTCGGCCGCCTCAAGCTCCTGAGCCACCTCCGCCATGGCCTCCCGGATCTGGGTGGCCGTGACGAGCGAGGGCACCTCGTCATAGAGGTCGGGCGAGTCCGCGGGCTCAGCCGGGACCTCGGCTGCATCGGCCGCGGGCGCCGCCGCGGCCCCCGCTGCCGCCGGGGCCGGATCCCCCTGGCGGTGGTAGCGCTCGAACACCGCTTGGATGTCCTTGATAGCGAGCGGCTGGCTCGTGGAGTAAAGCAGTGCCTTGAGCACCTTTTTCAGGTTGAACGCCATGCGGAAGATCGGCCACGAGTGAATGGGCGCCCCCTCGGGCCACGCAACCACGAAAACACCTCTTGCCCGGGCACGGGGGCTATGGTGAGCTAGGGGTTCGTTCATGAGCAGCTCAAAAGACTCCGCCCGGCCCCATTCCTCGATCGTCGTCGACGGTCCCGACCGCTCCCCGAACCGCTCCATGCTCCGGGCCGTCGGTTTCTCGGACGCGGACTTCGGCAAGCCGATCGTCGGGGTGGCCTCGACCTGGAGCATGGTGACCCCGTGCAACATGCACATCGACCGCCTGGCCCGCGACGCGGCCGCGGGCGCCGACGCCGCCGGCGGCAAGGCGATCATCTTTGGCACGATCACCGTCTCCGACGGCATCAGCATGGGCACCCCCGGGATGCGCTACTCGATGGTCTCGCGCGAGGTGATCGCCGACTCGATCGAGACGGTCTCCGGCGCCGAGGGGTTCGACGCCGTGGTGGCGATCGGCGGGTGCGACAAGAACATGCCCGGCTGCCTGATGGCTCTGGCGCGCCTCGACCGCCCGTCGGTGTTCGTCTACGGCGGGACGATCCTGCCGGGCATCCATCCCGGCACGAAGAAGGAGTGCGACATCGTCTCGGTGTTCGAGGCGGTGGGGCAGCACGCGGCCGGCAAGCTGGACGATGCGGGGCTGCATGCCGTGGAGGAGTGCTCGATCCCGGGACCCGGCTCCTGCGGGGGCATGTACACGGCCAACACGATGGCGTCCGCCATCGAGGCCCTGGGCATGAGCCTGCCCAACAGCTCGACCCAGCTGGCGATCGGCACCGAGAAGCAGGACGACTGCCGCCGCGCGGGCGCTGCGGCGCTCGCGCTACTCAAGGCGGGGATCAAGCCCTCGGACATCCTAACGAGGAAGAGCTTTGAGAACGCGATCACCGTCGTGATCGCCCTCGGCGGCTCGACGAACGCGGTGCTCCACCTGCTCGCGATCGCGCATGCGGCCCGGGTCAAGCTCTCGATCGACGACTTCACGCGCATCGGCAAGCGGGTGCCGGTGCTCGCCGACCTGAAGCCCTCGGGCAAGTACGGCGTCGCGCACCTGGTGCGCATCGGCGGCCTGCCGCCGCTCATGAAGATGCTGCTCGACGCCGGCCTGATCCACGGGGACTGCCTGACGGTCACCGGCAAGACGGTGGCCGAGAACCTGAGGGGCGTCGGAGCGTACCCCGCCGACCAGGACGTGATCCGCCCGCTCTCCAACCCGATCAAGCCCGACAGCCACCTGCGCATCCTCTACGGGAACCTGGCCGCGGGCGGCTCGGTGGCCAAGATCACCGGCAAGGAGGGCCTGCGCTTCTCGGGCAAGGCGATCGTGTTCGAGTCCGAGGAGTCCGCCCTGGCGGCGATCCTCAGCGGCCGCGTGCGCGCCGGCCATGTGATCGTGATCCGCAACGAGGGCCCCGTGGGCGGCCCCGGAATGCGGGAGATGCTCGCCCCGACCAGCGCGGTCATGGGCAAGGGCCTAGGCAGCTCCGTCGGCCTCATCACCGACGGCCGCTTCTCGGGCGGCAGCCACGGCTTCGTCGTCGGCCACATCACGCCCGAGGCCGCGGTGGGCGGGACGCTCGCCATCGTGAGGAACGGCGACGTGATCACGATCGACGCCGAGGCCAACACCATCAACCTCGAGGTCCCGGCGAAGGAGATCCGCTCCCGCCTCAAGGCCTGGAAGCCCAAGAAACCGAAGGAAACCCGCGGAGCCCTTGCCAAGTACGCGCGACTCGTCACCAGCGCCTCGGAGGGAGCCGTCACCGACAAATACCTCCAACCATGACCTGGGACCGATTCAAGCAGTACCGCTACGACGACCCCTCCCTGGGGCTCGCCCTAGACATCAGCCGCATCCCCTTCCCCGACGACTACCTGCCGTCGATGGAGGGCTCGATCCAGAAGGCCTTCGACGCGATGGCCGCCCTCGAGCGGGGCGCGATCGCCAACCCGAGCGAGAGGCGCATGGTCGGCCACTACTGGCTCAGGGCCGCCTCGCTCGCCCCGACGCCCGAGATATCGAGCGAGATCACGGGGACGCTTCGCTCGATCAAGGACTTCGCGGCGCGGGTGCACTCCGGGGCCCTCGCCGGCCCGAAGGGGCCCTTCACCCGCCTCCTGGTCGTCGGCATCGGCGGCTCCGCCCTGGGACCCCAGTTCGTGGGGCACGCGCTCGGGCACCCCGGGCGCGACCGCATGCAGGTCCACTTCTTCGACAACACCGATCCGGACGGCATGGACTACGTGCTGGCCCAGATCGGTGGCGACCTCGTGCGCACGCTGGTCGTCGTGATCTCCAAGTCCGGCGGCACGATCGAGACGCGCAACGGGCAGCTCGAGGCCGCTGCGGCCTTCAGGGCCGCGGGACTGGACTTCACCAAGCACTTCGTGGCCGTCACGGGAGCGGGCTCGAAGCTCGACGTCCTCGCCGAGCGCGAGGGCTGGCTCACCCGCTTCCCGATGTGGGACTGGGTCGGCGGCCGCACCAGCGAGCTCTGCGCGGTCGGGCTCTTGCCCGCCGCCCTCCAGGGGATCGACATCGATGCCATGCTCGAGGGCGCTGCCGCGGCGGACGTGGCCACCCGCTCGCGAACGACCCGCGACAACCCGGCCGCCCTCCTCGCCCTCATGTGGTACTTCGCGACCGGCGGCCGCGGCGCCAAGGACATGGTCGTGCTGCCCTACAAGGACCGGCTGCTCCTCTTCTCCCGCTACCTCCAGCAGCTCGTCATGGAGTCGCTCGGCAAGGAGCTCGACCTTGACGGAAAGGTCGTGAACCAGGGCATCTCGGTCTACGGCAACAAGGGCTCGACCGACCAGCACGCGTACGTGCAGCAGCTGCGAGAGGGCGTGAAGAACTTCTTCGTCACCTTCATCGACGTGCTGAAGGACCGCTCGGGCAAGCCGTACGAGGTCGAGCCCGGGATCACGAGCGGCGACTACCTTCACGGGTTCTACCTGGGGACCCGCGACGCCCTCTCCGAGAAGGACCGCGCCTCGATCACGCTGACCCTCTCCGAGGTGTCCCCCCGCTCGATCGGGATCGTGATCGCCCTCTACGAGCGCGTCGTGGGGCTCTACGCCTCCCTGGTCCACATCAACGCCTATGACCAGCCGGGCGTCGAGGCCGGCAAGAAGGCCGCCGGCGGGGTGATCGCTCTCCAGTCGAAGCTCTTGGCCGCCCTGAAGGCCTCGCCCGGCAAGGCGTTCACGGTGGAGGCCTTGGCCTCCCAGGTGGCCGGCGACCCCGAGCTCGCCTTCAAGATCCTTGAGCACCTGGCCGCCAACGGGGCCGTCAGGCGCGAGGTGCGCACCCCCTGGCACGCGTCCACCTACGGCCTCTAGAGCAGAGCCGACTTGCATCCGGCGGCGTTGGCAATACGGTACCCCCTATCCCATGAATCCGTCCTTGAAGCGCGTGGCCGCCGTCCTCCTCATCGTCCTCGGTGGGGCTCTGGCCGGCTGCAGCATCGACAACCCGACCGACTCGTCGATCCCCTGGAACCGCCCCGCGGACTGGGAGGGACAGATCCCCGGGATGAACGGCAGCGGCAGCCAGGTGCATTGAGCCCTGAGCCGGCCAATGCGTCGCTCACGGCCCAGCCGGGCCACCTGTACGTTGTCGCCACGCCGATCGGCAACCTGGCGGACCTGACCGAGCGGGCCAAGGCCATCCTCGCGTCGGCGGACCTCGTGGCCTGCGAGGACACCCGGACGACCGGCACCCTCCTCGGGCGCCTGGGGATCCGCCGGGAGCTCTTCGCCTACCACGAGCACAACGAGACCGAGGCAGCCGAAGCCCTGGCCCAGCGGGTCGCCTCCGGGGCCTCCGTCGCCCTGGCCACCGACGCCGGAACGCCGGGCCTGAGCGACCCGGGATTCCGGGTGGTGCGCGCGTGCCGGCGCAGGGGCCTGCCGGTCGTCCCGGTGCCGGGCCCGGTCGCCTTCGCCGCGGTGCTCTCTGCGAGCGGCCTGCCGACGAACGGCTTCCTCTTCGCGGGGTTCCTTCCGCCGAAGACCTCCGCCCGCACGGCCTTCTACACCAAGTACCGCGACTTCGAGTACACCATGGCGCTCTACGAGAGCTGCCACCGGATCGACAAGGCCGTCGACGACCTCCTCGCCGTGCTCGGCCCGGATCGGGTGATCTGCGTCGCCAAGGAGGTGAGCAAGGTGCACGAGACCTTCTGGGTCGGAGCGGTGGCCGACGTGCGCGAACGCCTCTCGCGGGCGAGCCTGAAGGGGGAGTTCACGGTGCTGATAGCCCCGGAGGGCTTCCGTCTCTAGCCGATGAGCATGAGAGTCGCCGTAGCCGACGTCGGCAGCAACACGATCAAGCTCCTGGTCGCGGAGCGGGCCCCCGACGGCACCCTGCGCGAGGTGGAGTCGCGCACCCTGGACGTCCGGATCAGCGCCGGGATCGGCTCGGGCACACCCGAGCTCTCGCCGGCATCGATGGACCGGGGCCTCGCCGCGATCGAGGACTTGGCTGCCGACGCGCGAAGGCACGGGGCGGAGCGGATCCGCGCGGTGGCCACGAGCGCCGTGCGCGACGCGGCCAACGGGACCGCCTTCAGGGCCCGCGTTCGGGAGCGAACGGGCATCGAGCTCAACATCCTGTCAGGCCCGGAGGAGGCCCGGCTGATCGGCCTCGGGCTCACGACGGACCCGGCCCTCGCCCACCTGCGCGACTTCAACGTCTACGACCTCGGCGGCGGGAGCCTCGAGTGCATCTGTTTCAGGGACAGGCAGGTCGAGCAGGCGGTCAGCCTGCCCCTTGGCTGCGTCCGGCTGACCGAGAAGTTCGTGGCGGACCCGTCGGCGCCGTTCACCGGGGCCGAGGGCCTGGCCGAGGCCCGGCACGTCGAGGCGACGCTACGGGCAAGCGGCTTCCCCACCCGGGTCGAGCCGATGGTGGCCGTGGTCGGCTGCGGGGGCACCGTGACCACGTCGAGGGCCATCCTGGGTGCGGAGTCGGGCCTCAAGATGGCCCAGGCGCCCTCCCGGGTCGAGGTGGCCTCCCTCCGGCGCATCTTTACCCAGGTGTCGGCTCTGGACCTCGCCCAACGCCGCCGGGTGCCGGGGCTGAACGCGGCGCGGGCGGACGTATTCCCCACGGCCCTGGCGACCTTGCTCACCCTCGCGGACCTCGGGGGCTTCGACGCCTTCCAGCACTCGCTTCGCAACCTGCGCTGGGGCCTGGCTGCAAGCCTGCTCGGCTAGCGCCGCGCGGTCACTGCCGGGTGTTGAACCAGGCAAAGACGTGCCCCACTAGGCGGTCGAACCATGCATTCAGTTCGTAGCGCGCACGGGGGACCATAGCCTGGTAGTGGTTGGAGCGAAAGAGGGCCATTCCCCTCTGTTACTCGCTCCGTGCCCAATCAAAAGATCGAACTGCTCCGTTTATGAATTTTACGCAAATTTGCATCAGGAAACGACCCCCGCCACAGCCCCTGCTAAACAGATTTTTTACCAGTCGAGGCGCCGTGCCGACGGGGGGCGGCCTCGTAAGCCGATGCGCTCGATCCTGTAAGCTGGGGCCGGGGCCCTCCCCGCGCCGATTCCCGTTGACCCCGGCGCCGGGAGACGGAGCTTCGGGGTCGAACCCCCCTTTGACATGATGAACCCCCATCCCGCCTCACCGCGCGGCGTGCCTCGGGCTCGCGGCGCCTGGCTTCTTGCCTGCGCCGCCCTCGCCTTGTGCGGCGTCTCGCGCGCGGCCGACTCGATCGGCTACCACGAGGTCCGCACCGACGCGACGGGCCGGATCGCCCCGTGGTACGGAACGGGGCCGTCCCAGGCCTACGACCACGGCGTGCGCCTCGTCTGGAACTTCTGGATCACGATGAGGGCCTGCCCGAACGGCGTCCCCTACTACCTCCAGCACCAGGTCTGGAAGGCCGACAAGGACGACCCTCGCGGGCTCGGAGGCGACCAGCTGAGCATGGCGCTCTCGTCCTGGAACCTGCTCTACGGCTACCTGGGCGACCCGGCGGTGCGCGACAACATGCGCCTGATCGCCGACTACTGGCTCGACCACGGAATGGCCCCCGAGGGGCTCCTGTGGGGCGGGCTGCCCTACCCCTACAACACCGACGTGCACTCCGGCACCTACGACGGCGACATGCGGGCCGGCCGAGGCGTGCTGCAGCCCGACAAGGCGGCGAGCTTCGGAGCGGAGCTCGTGATGCTCTACAAGGCCACCGGGGAGCGCCGCTACCTGGAGCGCGCGATCCGGATCGCCGACCGCCTGGTCGCGAACGTGAAGCCGGGCGACGAGTCGCACTCGCCCTGGCCCTTCCGCGTCAACGCCGCGACCGGCGCCGTGCCCGAGGAGCGCAACGACCACGACCACCTGATCTACCGCGACACCTACACGACCAACTGGACCGGCGCCCTGCGGCTTTTCGGGGACCTGGCCGCGCTCCGCGAGGGCCGCGTGAAGGCGTACCTGCGCACCTCCGAGCTCGTGTCGGCGTGGCTCAAGGCCTACCCGATGCGCAACAACCGCTGGGGCCCGTTCTTCGAGGACGTGAGCACCAAGGACTACTCGGACACCGAGATCAACGCGGACACGCTCGCCATGTACATCCTCGAGCACCCGTCGTGGGACCCGCAGTGGAAGGCCGACTCGCGGGCGATCCTCGACTGGACCTACCGGACCTTCGCGAACCCGGAGGCCAGCAAGTGGGGCGTCATGGTGATCAACGAGCAGACGGCCTTTCCGGTGCCGGGCAACAGCCACACGGCTCGCCACGCCTCGGTGGAACTGCTCTGGGACGCGCGAACCGGGGACCACGCGGCCGACGATGCGGCGATCCGGAGGCTCAACTGGTCCACCTACTGGGTGGATACCGATGGCAAGAACGCCTACCCCCGCGACGACAACTGGCTCACCGACGGCTACGGTGACTACGTGAGGCACTACCTGCGGGCCATGGCCTGGGACCCGGACCTGGCCCCGGCCAACGAGAACCACCTGCTCTCGACCACCTCGGTGGTGCGGTCGATCCGCTACGGCGCCTCCGAGATCCGATGCGACCTGTTCGACGCCAGCTCCGAGGAAACCTTCAAGCTCGGGGCCTCGCGTCCGCTGAGGGTCGTCGGCGGGACCCTGCACTGGGACCCGAAGGGCCGCGTCCTGACGGTGGACGCCCGCGAGCACGCGGTCGTCATCGCTCTCGCACCCTAGGGGCTCCGCTCAGAAAACCGCGTAGATGAAGGGCGTGCCCGGGATACTGATCCGGTAGAGGACGTAGTGGAGCACGAGGGCGACGCCCAGGCCCGCGGCGAGGGACAGCGCGGCGCAGGCCCACGGGGGCGGACTCGAACGGCCGGGCTGAGGGCCCTGCCCAAGGTGGGATTCGGGGGTCATGGGAGGTAGGAAAGGGACTTCGCAAGGGACCCGACCTCGGCTCCGACCTGCTCCGCGAGCTTGCGCCCGCCGGTCTTGGAGAGATGGATGCGGTCCCCGAAATCGTCCTCCGTGTAGTCGGCTCCGTAGATGAGCGCGGGGTAGCCGGCCGCGCGCCAGAGGGCGCGGGACTCCTCGAAGCCCCGGTGGTAGAGCGCGCGCTCCTCGGGCGTCAGGCGCTGGACGTAATAGGGGCTGCTGTGCCCGAGCAGCACGAGCGTGCGCGCTGCCAGGTCCGGGGGAAAGGCCTCGCGGTAGCTCCTCGCCAGCTCCCTGCGCTTCGCGTCGGGAAACCTCCACGCGCCGGTGCGGTCCCTGCGGTAGAACTGGCCCGAGAGATTGCGCACGATGGCCATCTCGGCCTCCAGCGAGGAGGCCGGGTACTTCGACGCCAGGAAGGCGGGATCGTAGGCGTCGGGCTCCTCGTCGAGGAAGCGCACGCGCGGCCTCAGCAGCTCGGGGACGCTCGCTCCCAGCAACGAGGGCACGGTGCAGAGGCGCTCGAAGCACACGCGGTTCCAGAGGTCGTGGAAGTGAAGCACACGGTCGAGCCACGCGTCGGCCGCCGCCTCCAGGAAGCGGTGTCTCTGCTCCCGGTCGAGCTGGTACTCGGCGACGTGCCGGTTGCGTTCGGGAAGGTCCTCCAGCCAGCCCCTGAAGTAGGCCTGCCAGAAGAGGTAGCGGTAGGGCTCGTGCGCGATCGAGTCGACTCCGTTGAACGGCGCCTCGTCGACCACAAGAATCTGCCTCGGGAATTCCCGGCGCAGCACCTCGGCCACGACGGCGGCGCCGTCCGTCGGCGATCCCCCCCTAAACGCGAGGTTCACCACGCAGAAGCGCTCGCCCAGGAGCTCCTGCAGTCGGCGCGACCAGAGGTCGCCGACCGGCTGCCACACCCCCTCCAGGATCGAGTTTCCGCCGATCAGAACCAGAACCTGGTCCGGCCGGCAGCGGTGGCGCACGATGGCAGCCAACTCGTTGACCGTCGGGTAGTAGCTCGTCTCGGGGGAGATCGCCGGGTAGACGCGCTGGAAGCCGGGGTGGTAGTCGGTGCGGCCCGACCTCCACCCGCACCAGGAAAGTACCGCGAGGCCCGCGAGGAGTCCCGCAAAGAACCACGCCGGGCGGATCCACGCCTGGAGGCTCGGAAGCGGCGATGGAGAGGGCGGGCTCATGGTGCGAACAGGAGCGCGGCCATGCGCCAAGCCTCCTCGACCGGGTAGAAGAACACAAGCCACCCCAGCCACGCGAAGAGCAGCGTGAGCGCTCGGGCGGCCAGCGGCTCCCTGCGGAACACCGCGGAGAGCGCGGGCCCGAGCAGCGGCACCCGCTCGTAGGTCACGCACGCCGCAAGGCCCACGCCGTGGTAGAGCCCCCAGGCGGCAAAGTGCCATGCCGGGCCGTGCCAGAGGCCGCAGAGGGCGAACGCGGCCATGCCGCTCAGGATGCGCCGCGCCCATCCGTGCCGGCTGCCGCCCAGCGGGATGTACACGTAGTCCCGCAGCCAGCTCGCGAGCGAGATGTGCCAGCGCTGCCAGAACTCCTGGAGGTTGCGCGCCAGGTAGGGCCAGTTGAAGTTCTCGGGCAGCCGGATGCCGAGGGTCATGGCGCAGCCGATCGCGATGTCGCTGTAGCCCGAGAAGTCCATCAGGATCCGCAGCGCGATCGCGGCGAAAATGACCCACCGGGCGAAGAGCGACTGCTCGGCGAAGTGCGGCTGCCAGCGATCGATGTACAGGGTGAGCTGGTCGGCGATCAGCACCTTCTTCGCGAAGCCGACGCCCACCCGCGCGAGTCCCTGCGCCACGCCCGAGGAGGAGAACCCCGCGTGCGTCGCGGATTCGAGCGAGGGGATGAACTGGCCGTAGCGTTTGATGGGGCCCGCCACGAGCGAGGGAAAGAAGATGGAAAACACGACGAACCGGAGCGGGCTGCGGATCGGCTCCGAGCCGCGGCGCACCTCAAAGAGGTAATGCACGAACTCGAACACGAAGAAGCTGATCCCGAGCGGGGGCGCGCCCGGCTGGAGGTCCCTCGCCGCGTGCGTGAGGTAGCCGGCGAGCGGGGCGCTGAGCGGCTGGATCCCTTCGGCGACCAGGAAGAGGGCGTACTTGTAGAAGGCGAGCGCCGCCACGCAGGCGAGCATCGCGGCGACGCACAGCGCGGGGCGCCGGGAGAGCGCGGCAAAATAGGTGACCCCCATCAGGACGACGATCGGCAGCACGCCCGCGGGTCCTGCGAAGTGGATGTGGAAGCTCGCGCACGCCGCGGCCAGCCACCACAGGCGCCAGTCCGCCCTTGGAAGTGCATGGAACACGCCCACGGCAACGAGCGCGAACAGAACGAACCAGTAGGTGGTGAAGATCATCCGCCTGTGCGGGCGGCATCTGATTTGCGCACGTGCACGAGCGCAAGCAAAGAGCCTTATCCCTTCGGATCGGGCTGCGCGGGGGCCGCGTAGGACGCCTTTGCCAGGATCTCCATGAAGGCCTGCGGCCTCGAAAGCGGCTCGAACCCGTGCCGGGCGTAGAGCCCGTGGGCGTCGCGGGTGGCGAGGATGAAGCGCCGCAGCCCCTGGAGCTCGGGGTGCGCGGCGATCGCCTCCAGCATCCAGGCGGCCAGCCCGCGCCCGCGGTGCTCCTCGAGCACGTATACGTCGCAGAGATAGGCAAAGGTGGCCCGGTCGCTCACCACTCGGGCGAGGGCCACCTGGAGACCGGCGTGGAAGACCCCGAAGCAGAGGGAACCCGCGAGCGAGCGCCGCACGGTTTCCAGAGGGATGCCCGAGGCCCAGTAGGAGCGCGCGAGGTAGGCGTGGATGCGCTCGGGCTGCTGCGCCTCGGGCTCGGTCGAAAGCGTGTAGTCATCTCTGCAGTTCATTGCGCCAAAATGTTTTGGTTTATGTAAACGAGTGAGATTGGAAGAACGGCTTGAATGTTGAGCGAGTCTTAGTTTTCGCCAAATCACTGCACGCTGGTTCGATCCCAGGGCTTGCCTCGATAAAGTAGACACCAATTAGGCGGCTATATTGTCGTTTTGTTGCTGTTGGTTTTCGAAGGCCACAGGGGAGATCTGACCGAGCGAGCTGTGGCGCCTCGTCGGGTTGTAAAACGTCTCGATGTAATCGAAGACGGTAACCTCTGCGTCCTTTCTGGTTTGCGGGACGATTCGGTCAAGGCCGGTCTCGGTCTTTAGCGAGCTCCAGAAGGACTCCATCGCGGCGTTGTCGTGGCAGTTACCGGCCCGGCTCATGCTCCGCTCGATGCCGGCCTGGGTCAGGGCCTTGATGTATTCCTCGTCGAGGTACTGGCTGCCCCGGTCGGAGTGGTGAACGAGGCCGGCTGGCGGCCGGCGCCGCTCCAGGGCCACGTACAGGGCCGCAAGGACCAGGCTGGCGTGGAGAGTCGGCGCGCATGCCCAGCCCACGATCCTGTGGCTCCATTTGTCGAGGATCGCAGCCAGGTATAGCCAGCCTTCGGCCGTCTCGAGGTAGGTGATGTCCGTGAGCCAGCACGGGTTGGGTCCGGTCGGCTCGGGCATCTGCGCCACCAGGTTCGCCGCCACGGGCTTCTCGTGGCGGCTGTCCGTGGTGCGCGGCCGCCGGCTGTGCTTCTTGCGCCCTCGAAGGCCCTGTTCGCGCACCAGCCGGGCACAGCGGCGTTTGCTCGTGCGTATGCCGGCCTCCTTCAGGTCCACGATGATTCGCGGTGCCCCGTAGGCCCCGCGGCTCGCCCGGTGGAAGACCGCGATCTGCTTGGCGATGACGGCGTCGTGCCTACGCCGGGCGCTCGGCCCTCGCTGTTTCCAGCGATAGTAGCCGCTCGGCGCCACCTCGAAGAGCTCACAAAGCATGCGCACGGGATGCTGGCCCCTCATCGCCTCGATCTGGGCATACCGCTCTCGGGGGCTTCGGAGAGTATGCCCAGGGATTTTTTTAGCACGATCTCCCGTTCTCGCATCCGCACCACCTCGGCGCGCAGACGCACGACCTCCTTCTGTGCGTCCTCGAGCGTCTGAGGCTCCGGTCCCAGCCCGGTCGCCCTCGGCGCATACTGCTTGCGCCAGTCGTACAGCTGCCACGCGGGCAGGCCCAGTTCCTTCGCCACGGCCTTCACCGTGCGATCCCGCTGCATCGTAAGCTCCACGGCGTGGCGCTTGTAGGTCTCGTCATAACTGCGCCGGGGCTTAGCCCCGGATCCCTGTCGATCTATTGGGTTCATTGCGTCCTTTGGCGCCACCCAAACTGGCGGGACTCCGAGTCCAGCGCGGTTTGGTCGCTTCCTGCGGCAAGCCTTTTGGCTCCTGTCCTCGGAAGCGACCAAACACGCTTACCCTTTATGCGGATGTCCCGTGTCCACTAAATCGAGGCAATCTCATCCTGACATTGCAATCCCTGGCCGCCCTTTTCGTTCACGAGCGGGTCGGGTCTCTCGCGGCAAATTTTACGGCGGCGGTCCGGCGGCGGTCGAGTGGTGGTCGAGTGGCGACATAGTGGTGGTTTAGCGAGAACCTAACGGAAAACGTTAGGGGTGGCGTGTCCCGACTTCCATAGGTAGGCGATGCGGCTTTTGCCGTCCTCTTCCGTTCTTGATTCAGTTGATCCAGCTGATCCAAAGGTTCACCTAAAACAGGGTTACTTGAGCTTACGAAAAGACCGTTCTGTCGCTTCTCTTGGGCCTGTTTTGTCTGATTAGTAAATACGCGTTATCAACATTAGTGTTGATTTTACGTATTTATGATTTAGCCTCTCCTCATGTGGTTCGAGCGCCAGGCCATCGAGCTGTTTCACCTTGTCTTCGTCGCCCATCTGGGGCGTCGGGTGGACAAGGCTTTGTTCGCGATCAAGGGCGGCTGCAACCTCCGGTTCTATTGTCGCAGCATCCGCTATTCGGAGGACATCGACTTCGATATCCGCACGATGGCTCCTGCGACGCTGGCCAGGAACGTGGATACGATCCTGGCCTCCCCTGCGTTCACGCAGGCCCTCCGCGCTAAGCAGATCGAGATCGAGCACGTCACTTCGGCCAAGCAGACGGACACGACCCAGCGCTGGAAAATCGGCATCCGGCTAGCGGGCGGCCCGGCGATCCCCACCAAGGTGGAATTTTCCCGCCTGAGAGGCTTGGACGAGGGCTACTTGCTCGAGCCCGCGGATGCGGAGCTGATCCGCACCTACGAACTCTACCCGGTTCTTGCGCAGCACTACTCGCGCGAGGCGGCCTTCGGGCAAAAGATTGTCGCCCTCAGCCGCCGCAATGAAACCCAGGCCCGCGATATCTTTGACCTCAAGCTGCTGCTGGACGGCGGGGCCGGGAAGGAAAAGCTGCCAGCCGGCACCGCGGCGGAAATCCCCCGGGCGATCGAGAACGCGATGACCATTGGTTTCGACGAATTTTCCGGCCAGGTCCGCGCCTACCTCACGTCCGATTATCAGGACTACTACGGCTCCCGCAAGGTGTGGGAGGCGCTGCAACAAGAGGTCGTCAACGCCCTGGAGCAACGCCAGTCATGAACCAAACCGAGGCCTTGCAGAAAATCCAGCAGCTCGGCATTCCGACGTTTGAGACGCGCGATATTTCTGCGCTGTTGCGCGTCGCACCCGCCAACGCGTCGGCCCTGCTTTCCCGGCTCGCCAGCCGCGGACTGGTGCGCCGGCTGGCGCGGGGCCGGTGGTCCATTGGAGCGCAACCCAACCGCGATCAACTCGCGGAACAGGTGGCCGCACCTTCGCCCGCCTACGTCTCCCTGCAATCGGCGCTCTTCCGGCACGGCCTGATCGAGCAGGTGCCCGACGTGCTCTATGCAGTCACTCTCGGGCGGGCGCGGCGGGTGACCACGCCGTCGGGCACCGTATCCCTGCACCGAATGCCCCCCGCCCTCTTTGGCGGGTATGAGACGGCCGATGACGGGACCAAGACGGCAACGGCCGAGAAAGCACTTTTTGATCTCCTCTATCTCAGCCCCACCCGCTCACGCCTGTTCACCAAACTGCCCGAGATCGAGCTGCCCAAGTCATTCCGTTGGGCCAAGGTCGCCGCTTGGGCGAAAAAAATCACGGGCAAGAGCCGCCGCACGTACGTGGAGCAGAGGGTAGCATCGCTCAAATTGGCCCATACCCGGTAAGCCCCCGCGTCGGCAGATAATGGGCGTCGGCGAGTCCAGGTGGCGCCTGCGAGACGTTCAATACTCCACGTTTCGGCAGCGCTGGTCCAACTGGCGGGCGAGCAGGTCGATCTGCTTGGCGGTCAATACGCCTGATTTCGCCCTTAACACGCTGGGCAGCCAGGAGGTCGCCACGACCCGCAGGCGGGGATCGACGCCCGTTTCCTTAACAACACTCCGGGAAGGTGAGGACCGGGTTCACCCGAATCTTCTCCCCGATAGCAGTGACGAGCCACTCCTCCAGCCACTTGGCCCGGTCGAGGGCGTTCTTTACGCCGTAAGCCTCGGGCTCATCGGTCCACGGCCAGGACAGCATTTTGCCATCGTAGAATGCCTCGTAGTCTTTGCGGCCGGGGCGGGCGTGTCCCTTGCGCCGGGACTTGGTTTCGATGCCGAAAACGCCACCGGGACCAACTGCGACATGGTCGACGTTGAATTTCATCTTCCCGACCTGGGCCGGCACGTCGTGGAAAATCCGCCAGCCTTCGGCGCGAAGCTGCTCGAGGGTCTCGCCAACCACCCGCTCTCCGAAATAGCCGAGGTAGTCGTCGGCGCGCGTCAGCGCCTTTCTGATGAACCACCATGCGGAGACGAGCGTGGTGATACCGAGGACCGCGAAGAAGACCGGCACGAACGTGGTGTTGTTCAGCACCTTGAATTTCACGAGTGGCAAAGTCACGCCCACGCTCACGAGCAGAGGCAGACCCATGGCCACGAGCATCTGTTCTGGCAGCACATCATCCATCCTCTGGATTTCCTCGCGCAGGCTCTCCCCCGGCGAACGCAGAAGCCGCGTGCTCACCTTGAACGGCGACTTCGGCCGATGTCGGCTCTTCAGCCACCAAGCCACTCCGAACGCGGTCAGTAGGAAGAGCGCGAGATATCCGAGGAGGAAGTAGATGGAATAGGAGTTCATGGCGCGGATGACTTACAGTAGGGGAAAACTGCTCTCGCCCAAGATCACAGTCCACTTCCGTTGCTACGGCCTTTCCGGTATGGCATTTCTCAATGTCTGCCGCCTCGCGGGTCCGAGGCTCGTTCCTCGGACGGCGACCGGCATAGTCGGAGTATGGCCAACGACCCCGCCGCTCCCGTGCCCAGCGCCGAGGACTTCGTGGAGTTTATCCGTTGCGATTAGCACATCGATTCGATGGCGCCCCTGCGCCAATCTCTTGCCAGGCAGGGAAATCCAGCTAATGCTAATGAACGGCCCGGGAAGCCATTGAGTTTAGACTCCAACGATTTTCTTTAAGGACCGACAGCTAGGCGCACCGATTTGGCCAGCTTGCTTTGATTCTTATCAAACGTAAGGAAGGTGCTCACCTTCAAAATCCTAGCCACTGCGACATGTAAAATTTCGAACGATCGGTGGCCTCACTCATGGTGGGTTCTTGTACCTGGGGTTAACCCCACAATTCAACCGGGGTAATCGACGCTCGATCTCCCTGGGATCGTCGCCAGGCCTGCGCCTCAGAGTGCCTTCAGCGCCCGGATCTGGGCCTTGAAGTCGGCCGGTTGCGGGGCCTTCAGGTCGAGCGGCTTCCCGGTCACGGGATGCACGACGCACAGGCGCGCGGCGTGCAGCATGACGCGCGCCGGCTCGAGCGGGAGGTGGCTGTTCCTCTTCCACCCGTAGGCCGAGTCCCCGAGGAGCGGGTGGCCGAGGTGGTGCATGTGCACGCGGATCTGGTGGGTGCGGCCGGTGTGCAGGGTGCACGAGACAAGGGCCGCCAGGTCCCCGAATCGCTCCACGAGCGTCCAGTCGGTCCAGGACGCGCGCCCACCCTTTTCCTCCTCGACGACCGCCATCTTGTGGCGCTGGCGCGTGTTGCGCCCGATCGCCTTGCGGATGCTCCCGCTCATGAGGCGCGGCACCCCGGAGACGAGCGCCAGGTACTCCTTGACGACGGTGCGCGCGGCGAACTGCGCGGCGAGCTCCCGGTGGGCGGCATCGGTCTTGGCGACGATCATGACGCCGGAGGTCTCGCGGTCGAGGCGGTGAACGATGCCCGGGCGCTCCACGCCGCCGATGCCGCTCAGGCTTCCGGCGCAGTGCGCCAGGAGCGCGTGGACCAGCGTGTCCTCGCGCGTGCCCGCGCCCGGGTGGACGACCATGCCCGCCGGCTTGTCGATCGCGAGCAGGCTCCTGTCCTCGAAGAGCACCTTCAGGCGGATCTTCACCGGCCGCAGGGCCGCAGGCACGACCTCGGGGAACGCGAAGTCGATCTGGTCGCCGGCGCGCACGGTGGCGCTGCGCTCGATGGCGCGGCCCCTGAGCGAGACAAGCCCTGCGTCGAAGGCCCTCTGGAAGGCCACGCGGCTGTGCTCGGGAAACGCGAGCGCCAGCGCCTTGTCCGCCCGGGCGTGGCGCAGGGTCTCCGGCACCGTGTGGACCAGGCGCGCGCTCACGATGCGACCAGCCGGTCGATCTCGGAGAGCCTCAGGCGGCGCTCCGCCTCGGGCACGCTCGCCACGGCCCAGCCGTTGCGCGCCACCTGGGCGAGCTCGGCGCGGCTGAAGCCGGCCTCGTGGGCCAGGGCGGTGTACTCCTCGATGATCGAGTTGGAGAAACTGAGCGGGTCGTCGGTGCTCACCGTGCAGTTGATTCCGGCCTGCATCAGGCGGCGCAGGGGGTGCGACGCCAGGTCGGGGTAGACGCCCAGCCCGATGTTGCTCAGCGGGCAGACGTCGAAGGTCGCGCCGCGCTCGGCCGCGAGCCGGACCACCTCCGGGTCCTCGATCGCGCGCACGCCGTGCTGGATGCGCAGGACCCCCAGCATCTCGATCGCCTCGCGCACGCGGTGGGCCCCGTCGAACTCGCCGGCATGGCACTTGGTGACCTTGCCCGCGTCCCGCACGCGCCTCCAGATCGGCACCGACCAGGCCTCGGTCGGCATGCGCTCGATGCCGTGGAGGTCCACGCCGGCCAGGTCGTCCCAGTCGGCAAGGGTGTCGATGACGGGCCGCAGGGGGCCGTTGTAGGCGCTGCGGAACATGCCCGTGAAGACGCGCACCTCGAGGCCCGGGGGCACGGCCGCTCGGATGGCGGCCAGGATCTCCCGGGCCGGGATGCCGAGCACCTCGGTCATGTGCAGGTGGAAGCTCGTCTCCACGTAGCGCACGTTCTGGCGCACGTGCTCGGCGAAGATGAGCCGGGCGGCCTCGTAGTAGCGCTCGGGGCTCGTGTACCAGACCTGCGCGTGGCTCAGCAGGATCCGCTCGAACTCCGGGAAGGTCTCGTAGCGGTAGGACTTCCTGCGGAACGCGGGGTCGGCAGGGTACGTGTGCGGGTCCATCGCCCGCATGAGGCTGTACGGGAGCGCCCCCTCGATGTGCAGGTGGGTCTCGGTCTTCGGCAGCGCCCAGATGAAGGCGTCGAGGGAGGGGTCGGCGGTCATGGTCGGGGATGCGGGTCCCGCTGCGGGCAGCTCGGCGCGCCTAGCCCGCGAGCAGGTAGGCGGGGTTCAGCTTGTGGAGAGACTTCGGGACGAAGAGGCCGTCCTTTCTCACCAGCTTCCCGTCGAAGTGGATCTCGCCGCCGCCGTACTCGGGGCGCTGGATGCAGACCATGTCCCAGTGCACCTGGGACTTGTTGCCGTTGCCGCAGTCCTCGTAGGCCTGGCCCGGCGTGAAGTGGAAGGAGCCCGCGATCTTCTCGTCGAAGAGGATGTCGCGCATGGGCTCCAGGATGTGCGGGTTGAATCCGATCGCGAACTCGCCGATGTAGCGCGCCCCGGGATCGCTGTCGAGGATCTGGTTGAGCTTGGTCGTGTTGCTAGAGGTCGCCTCGACGATCTTCCCCTTCTTGAAGACGAGCCGGATGTTGTCGAACGAGGAGCCGAGGTAGACGGTCGGCGCGTTGTACTGCACGACCCCCTCGACGGAATCCTTCACCGGGCAGGAGAAGACCTCGCCGTCGGGAATGTTGTACTGGCCGCCGCACTCCTTGGCGCCAATGCCCTTGATCGAGAAGCGCAGGTCGGTGCCGGGGCCTGTGACGCGGACCTGGTCGGTCGAGGCCATCAGCTCGGCGAGCGCCCTCATGCCCGGCTTCATGCGGGCGTAGTCGAGCGTGCAGACGCGGAAGTAGAAGTCCTCGAAGGCCTCGGTGCTCATGCCGGCCTGCTGCGCCATGGCCGAGGTCGGCCAGCGCAGGACGACCCACTTGGTCTTGTTGACCCGCTGGTCGATCACGGGCTTCATCAGGCGGCTGACCAGCTGCACGCGCTCCGAAGGCACGTCGGCCGCCTCGAAGATGTTGTCCGAGCCGCGAAGCGCGATGTAGGCGCTCATCTTGCGCATCCGGGCGAGCTCGACCTCCGCGATCAGCTCGTACTGCCCCGCCTCGGCGCCGAGGGAGAGCTCGCGCGTCACGCGCGCCCGGTGGATCTGGACGAAGGGCTGCGCCCCCCGGGCCCGGGCGGCGCGCACAAGCGCGATCACCATCGCGTCCGGAACATCGAAGGCGTCGATCAGTACCCGCTCGCCCTTCGCGAGCGAGGTCGAGAATCCGGTGAGTCCGTCTGCGAGCTGTGAGAATCGGGGGTCGATGATCATTTGGGAGGGCCACTAACGCCGGGAGGCGCCTCCGCCGCAAGAGCGTTTTGGGGAAAGCAGATGCGGCCCACGGCCTCGTCGAAGTCGGCGGCCCCCCGGATGATCTCGATCTCGAGGCGCAGGTAGTAGACGGGAAGCGGGCTGCCGCCCGCGTCCGAGATGCGGACGGCGTCCTTCTCGGTCGTCACCAGGCACTCCGCGCGCTCGCGCTCGGCGGCGTCGTAGAGCTCCTCCAGGTCCTCCGGCGTGTAGCGGTAGTGGTCGAGGAAGCGCTCGCGGCCGACCAGGAGCGCCCCCAGGTCGCGCAGGAACTTCTCGAAGCTCTCGGGGGTGGCGATCCCGCTGAAGGCGAAGATCCTGCGGCCCTTCAGCCACTCGAGGGGCTGGCGGCCGGAGGGGCCGCCGGGGCGCACGTCCAGGCGCTGCAGGTACTGGGGCTTGTGCGCGCACTCGATGATGTCGGCGTCCGGCTTGTGCCGGGCGATCAGGGCCTCGAGCTCGGGGTCCCTGCGGCCGTTCGACTTGGTGAGGAAGATGTAGTTGGCGCGCTTCAGGTGCTTCACCGGCTCGCGCAGGATGCCGCGGGGCAGCAGGTGGCCGTTGCCGAAGGGGTTGGTCTTGTCGACCAGGAGCAGGTTCAGGCGGCCCTTGAGCGGCCGGTACTGGAAGCCGTCGTCGAGCACGAGGGTGTCGCACCCGAACCTCTTGATGGCGTAGGTGCCCGCCTTGACGCGGTTCTTGTCGACGAGGACGACGACCCCCGGCAGGTTGCGGGCGAGCATGTAGGGCTCGTCGCCGGAGACCTCGCTGTCGAGGAGCACGTCCTGGCCGTCGCTCACGACCCGCGGCGGCGGCTCGTCGGTGTGCGTGATCCCGTACCAGGCCTTCTTCCAGAGCGGGGGCGCCTTGCTCTTGTAGCCGCGGCTCAGGATCGCCACCTTGCGGCCGCGGTCCCGGAGCGCCCGGGCGAACATCTCGACGACCGGGGTCTTGCCGGTGCCGCCCACGGTCAGGTTGCCCACCACGACGACCAGGCAGCCGAGCGGGTGGTCCCGCAGGATGCGCTGCCGGTACAGCCAGAGCCGCAGCTGCACCACCCAGCTGAAGAGCCAGGAGAGGGTCTGCAGGAACATCCCGTAGATCACCGCCCCGGTGTCCGCGCGCCGCCCGAGAACGACGTCCACGGTGTAGAGCTCGAACGCTTGGAATTTTCTCTTGAGCCAGGATAGCGGCATGGGCCGGCGACCGCGGGGGTCCCCTTGGGGGAATGAAGGTTGACGCCGGGGGCGGCGTAAACTGTTTTCAACACTCCACGCAGAACCCCCATGGCCTACAAACTCTTCATCCCTGGCCCCATCGCCGTCTCCGACAAGACGCTCCAAGCCATGGCCCATCCCATGATCGGCCACCGGAGCACCGACTTCGTCGCCCTCTACCAGTCCCTGCAGCCGGGCCTGCAGGCGCTCTTTGGCACTCAGGACCCCGTGTACCTGTCGACGAGCAGCGCCTGGGGCTCCATGGAGGGCGCGATCCGCAACGTCGTGAAGGCGAAGGTGCTCAACTGCATGAACGGGGCGTTCTCGGACAAGTGGAACGACGTGTCGCTGCGCTGCGGCAAGCAGGCGACCGCGCTCAAGTTCGAGTGGGGCAAGCCGATCGACCCGGACGCGGTCAGGGCGGAGCTCGCAAAGGGCGGCTACGACGCCATCACGATCATCCACAACGAGACCTCCTGCGGGTGCATGAGCGACCTGCCGGCGCTGATGGCGGTCCTGCGGGAGTTCCCGGAGGTGATCTCGATCATCGACACGGTGAGCTCGTTTAGCGCCATGCCGATCGCCAAGGACGCGCTCGGGGTCGATATCATCATCACCGGCTCGCAGAAGGCCCTGGCGCTGCCCCCGGGCCTCTCGCTCCTCTCGGTCTCCAAGCGCGCGCTCGCGCGCGCCGCGACGGTCGGCGAGCGGGGCTACTACTTCGACCTGGTCGAGTTCCAGAAGAACCACGAGAACGGCATGACGCCGAGCACGCCCGTCATCCCCCTGATCTACGCGCTGCGCTCCAAGCTGGAGGACATCCAGGCCGAGGGCCTCGAGGCCCGCTACGCCCGCCACAGCCGCCTGAACGGGACCGTGCGCGCCTGGGGCTACGCGAAGGGCTTCAAGCTCTTCCCCGCGGAGGCCTACGGGTCGGTGACCCTCAACTGCTTCGCCAACAACCTCGGCTACGACCTGTCCGCCCTCAACAAGGTGCTCAAGTCGAAGCACCACCTCGTGATCGACGGGGGCTACGGAAAGCTGAAGGGAAAGACCTTCCGCATCTCGAACATGGGCGACGAGACCGACGCCACGATCGCCGAGCTGATCTCGGCCCTCGACAGCGCCCTCGCGGAGACGCCCAAGGCGGCCTCCTGAACGGGTGTCCCGAAAAGTAAACCTTGAAACTTCCGTGCGCGGGGCCTATCGGCTCGCGACTTCATGAAGTCACTCATCATCGCCGAGAAGCCGTCCGTCGCGACGGATCTTGCGCGCGCCCTCGGCAAGGTTCCCAAGAAGGGTGACCACTTTGAGAACGACGACTACGTCATCTCCTCGGCGGTCGGCCACATCGTCGAGCTTCAGATGCCGGAGGACATCGACAAGAAGAAGTACGGCTTCTGGCGGCTGGACGCGCTGCCCATCATCCCCGAGAAGTTCCAGCTGAAGCCGGTCGAGGAATCCAAGGACCGCTTCGACCAATTGAAGAAGCTCCTCGGGCGCAAGGACGTCGAGCTCGTGATCAACGCGTGCGACGCGGGCCGCGAGGGCGAGCTGATCTTCGCGTACATCTACCAGCTGACCAAGTGCAAGCTGCCGGTGAAGCGGGCCTGGATGCAGACGATGACCCAGGACGGCATCCGCGAGGCGTTCCGCTCCCTGCGCGACGGCGAGAAGATGGCGGGGCTTGCCGACGCGGCGCGCTGCCGCAGCGAGAGCGACTGGCTGATCGGCATCAACGGGACGCGCGCCCTCACCAAGCGCATGTTCGGCTCGAGGGCCGGAAACGTGGCCTCGGTCGGCCGCGTGCAGACCCCCACCCTGGCGATCGTCTACGCCCGGGAGCTCGAGATCCGCAACTTCAAGGCCCGCCCCTACTGGAGGATCACCGGGGAGTTCGGGGTGTCGCGCGGAAGCTACGAGGGCGTCTACCAGAGGCCCGACTTCAGGAAGTCCGACGCCGACGAGCACGACCGCGTGGACCGCATCTGGGACAAGGCGCGCGCCGAGTCGATCCTCGCGGCCTGCGCGGGCTCGCCCCCGGCGGCCGTCACCGAGGAGAAGAAGGCGAGCACGCAGGCCTCGCCCCGCCTCTACGACCTCACCACCCTCCAGCGCGAGGTGAACAACCGCTTCGGGCTGTCGGCCCGGCGCACCTCCCAGATCGCCCAGGCGCTCTACGAGCGCCACAAGATGATCACGTACCCGAGGACCGACTCGCGCGCGCTGCCCGAGGACTACATCCCGACCTGCCGACAGGCCCTCCTCAACCTGCAGGGCGACCTGGCCGGGCACGCCGCCAAGGTCCTCGAGGAGCAGTGGCTCGGGCCCAACAAGCGCATCTTCAACAACGCCCAGATCTCGGACCACTTCGCGATAATCCCGACCGTGGAGACCCCCAAGCCCCTGGACGACATGGAGGCCAAGGTCTACGACATGATCGCGCGGCGCTTCGTGGCGGTCTTCTATCCCTCGGCGGAGTTCGACATCACGACCCGCACAAGCACGGTCGCCGGACACCCCTTCAGGACCGAGGGCAAGGTTCTCACGTTCCCCGGCTGGCTCGCGGTCTACGGCAAGAGCACGGTCGAGGACGACTCGCCCGACTCGCGCGCGCTCCCCGCGCTCGATCCCGCGGACGGCAAGCCGCCCACCGCGAAGACGCTCGCGACCGAGCTGCACGAGGAGGCGACCCGCCCCCCGCCGCGCTACACCGAGGCGACGCTCCTCTCCGCCATGGAGGGCGCCGGCAAGCTGGTCGACGACGACGAGCTCGCCGAGGCCATGAAGGAGCGCGGGCTGGGGACGCCTGCGACCCGCGCCGACACGATCGACGGGCTGATCAACACCCGCTACGTCGAGCGCCAGCAGCGCGAGCTCGTGCCGACGCCCAAGGCCGAGCAGATCCTGCAGTTCCTCACCGCCGTCAAGGCCGAGGGCATCACGAGCCCCGCCATGACCGGGGAGTGGGAGTTCAAGCTGCGGCAGATGGAGCACGGCAAGTTCCCGCGCGAGAAGTTCATGGCCGAGGTGGTCGAGACCACCAAGGGCATCGTCGAGCGCGTGAAGAGCTTCGAGGAGGACGACTCCGTGGCCCGCGAGACCGAGATCCTCTCGCCGACCGACGGCAAGGCCATGCTCGAGACCCTGCGCGGCTACAAGTCCAAGGACGGGGAGCTCATCATCTACAAGGTGATCGCCAACAGGAAGATGAACGAGACCGAGGTGAGCGACCTGCTCACCAAGGGCCAGATCGGACCCCTCGACGGCTTCCGCTCCAAGGCCGGCAAGCCCTTCAGCGCGGTGCTCCGGTACAACAAGGAGGAGAAGAAGGCCGAGTTCGTGTTCGACGGGCAGCGCGACGCGAACGGCGCCGTCAAGATCGACTTCACGGGCCTGAGTCCCGTCGCCGAGGCCCCGAGCCCGCGCTTCCCCGCCGGCTCTCAGGTCTACGAGACGCCCCAGAGCTACGTCGTGCGCAGCGTCGTCGACGGCGAGGACAAGGTCCTGTGCCGCTGCTCCAAGCGCATCCTCTCGCGCGACATCCCGCTTGAGCAGTTCATGAAGATGCTCTCGACGGGAAAGACCGACCTGCTGGACAAGTTCTGGAGCATGCGCACCCGCCGGCCCTTCAGCGCCTTCCTGGCGCTCAAGGAGGACGGCAGCACCGGCTTCGAGTTCGCGCCGCGGCCCCCCAAGGACCCCAACGCCCCGGCTCGCAGGGGCGGCCGCAAGGCGAAGAAGGCCGCCCCCGAAGGCACGGCTCCGGCTTAAATCGGCCCGGCCAAGGAACCTTGCGGCCCCCGGCGCGTCTTGCCCGCTGTACACGCCCCCATGAAGAAGAATTTGCTGATCGCGCTCCTTGCCCTGGCCCTCCTCGCGGAGACCGCGTGGGCCTGGCGGGAATACCGTGACCTCGTGGTCCTTCGAGCGGAGCTGGCGGACGGAAACCTGGCGCTCGTCAAGGGCCAGCTTGCCGAGGCCCAGAAGACGATCCGGGGCCTGCAGGACCGCCTGCTGGCCGCCCGCGGCCGCAGGGGCGGCCCCGGGACCGAAGGTCCGGGCGACGGGCCGGCCGGCGACGCCGGCCCGGAGGGTCCCGGGGGCGGCCGCGGCGGCCGCTGGGGCGCGTGGGCGAGGCTCGCCAACGACCCGGAGTTCCAGCGCCTGATGGCGATCCAGGTTAAGGGCCGCATCTCGCAGACCTACGCACCCCTCTTCAAGTCGCTCAACCTGAGCCCCGACCAGCTCGCCCAGTTCCAGTCGCTTCTCGCCGAGAAGCAGCAGGCCCTCGCCGACGTGATGGGGGCCGCCCGCGAGCAGGGCATCAACCCGCGGCAGGACCCCGACGCCTTCAAGACGCTGGTGGGCCAGGCCCTCGCCCAGTCCGACCAGGCGATCCAGCAGGCCCTCGGCGACGCCGCCTACCAGCAGTACCAGCAGTACCAGCAGACCCTGCCCGAGCGCAACACCGTCGGCACCCTGTCCCAGTCGCTCAGCTACACGCAGACCCCGCTCACCGAGGACCAGGCGAGCCAGCTGCAGGCGATCCTGGCCGCCAACCAGCCCCAGCGCGCCGGCAACGGCACCGCGGGCACGGACGGGAACACGGGGCCGAGCCCGATGGCGCTCCTGAACGGCGGCGGCCAGGCGAGGGTGACCGCGGACGCGATCACGCAGGCCTCTGGCGTGCTGTCGGCCCCGCAACTCGCTGCCCTGCAGCAGATACAGGAGCAGCAGCAGGCCCAGCAGCAGCTCCAGCAGCTGATGCGCGCCTCGCAGCAGGGCTCGGGCGGGACCCCCGCGGTGCCGGCGACCCCGGCGTCCGGCGGCGGCAAGGGCTAGCGGCCAATCGTCACCGTTTAAACGCTTGTAGGCCAAGGGCGCCGGAGCGTACCCTGTCCGACGCCATGATCGTTACAACGGCCCAGTTATTCACGCACGCCTATGGGAAATATGCGGTAGGCGCGTACAACATCAACAATGCAGAGCAGGCCATGGGCCTGTTCCGCGGGTGCATCGACTCCCAGGCCCCCTTTATCATCCAGATATCCAAGGGCGCCCGGAAGTACACCGACAAGCGG
>CAIXHE010000126.1 GCA_903919205.1 uncultured Opitutaceae bacterium
AACGTCTAAAGTCCACAGTTAGCAGTTGCCCGTGTGCGCCGCTGGCGCACCTCCGGGTCCCTCTAATGTAGGTCCAAAACGGAACCCTTCCACCTACCGCTTAGCCCATGATCTCCTCACTACTCGGCAAAAAGATCGGCATGACCCAGGTCTACGACGCCCAAAACGTCCTAGTCCCGGTTACGGTCGTCGAAGCCGGCCCCTGCGCAGTTGTCCAGGTAAAGACCGTCGAGACCGACGGCTACAACGCGGTCCAGATCGGCTTCCACAGCAAGAAGCCCAAGAACTCGAGCAAGGCCGAGCTGGCCCACGCCAAGAAGGCCGGCATCGACCTCGCCCCGCGCGTCCTGTCCGAGGTGCGCCTCGTGGACGCCCCCGCCCTCAAGGTCGGCGACGTCGTCACGGTTACCGCCTTCGAGGAAGGCCAGCTGGTCGACGTGATCGGCATCACCAAGGGCAAGGGCTTCCAGGGTGTCGTGAAGCGCTGGAGGGTCGGCGGCGGCCCCGCGGCGCACGGCTCCATGTTCCACCGGCGCATCGGCTCGATCGGCATGCGCCAGACCCCCGGCCGCACCTGGAAGAACCAGACGATGCCTGGCCACATGGGCAGCGAGCAGCGCACGGTCCAGAACCTGCGCGTCGTCAAGGTCATCGCCGACAAGAACCTGATCCTCGTCAAGGGGGCCATCCCCGGCGCCAACGGCGACGACGTCCTCGTCCGCCTGGCGATCAAGGGCCAGCAGAAGAAAGCCTAACACAAGAGAGCCATGAAATTCACCGTTTTCAGCCCTGATGGCACCACCAGCCGCGAGCAGGACTTCGAGGGCCTGCCCACGTTCGAGGGCGACAAGGGCCTCCAGGCCGTCAAGGAGGTCATCGTCGCGATCAACGCGAACGCCCGCCTCGGCACCCACTCCACCAAGACCCGCGGCGAAGTGCGCGGCGGCGGCCGCAAGCCCTGGCGCCAGAAGGGCACGGGCCGCGCCCGCGCCGGCTCCACGCGCTCCCCGCTCTGGTCGGGCGGCGGCGTCGTCTTCGGCCCCAAGCCCCGCGACTACGACAAGAAGATCAACGGCAAGGTGAAGGCGCTCGCCTTCAGCCGCGCCCTCTTCGACCGCGCCACGGCCGGCGAGATCGCCGTCATCGAGAACTTCGGGCACACGGTCAAGAAGACGAAGGTCGTCAGCAAGGTCGTCAGTCTGATCGCCCCCAAGGGCCGGATCCTGCTCGTCGACGCTCCGTTCGCGAGCGAGACCCTCGTGGCCGCCCGCAACATCGAGCGCGTGACGCTCCAGGAGGCCGCCAAGCTGAACACCCTGGATCTGGCGCAGTACAAGAAGATCATCGTCAGCACGAAGGCGCTCGAGACCATCATCGCCCGCGTAAACGGAGAAAAGAACTGATGAACGCCGACAAAGTACTCAAGGGCATGCTCCTGACGGAGAAGGCCAACAAGCAGTCCGCCGAGCTCGGCCAGTACACCTTCGAGGTGTTCAAGGGAGCCAACAAGCACGCGATCGCGGAGGCCGTCGAGGCCACCTTCAAGGTCACCGTCCGCCGCGTGAACACCCAGAACTACCGCGGCAAGAACAAGCGCAGCCGCGTGGGCCAGCCGAGCACGACCTCCGACTACAAGAAGGCGATCGTGACGCTCAAGGCCGGCGACAAGATCGAGCTCGTCTGAGCCGCTCGAACCCAGAGGAACCACCGCCATGCCCATCAAACATTTCCGCCCCCTCACGCCCTCGCAGCGCTTCACCTCGCTCAACAAGCCCGTGGGGCTCTCCAAGAAGCGCCCCGTGCGCGCCCTGACCGAGAACAAGAACCGCTCGGGCGGCCGCAACGTGTACGGCCGCGTGACCTCGCGCCACATCGGCGGCGGCCACAAGCAGCTCTACCGCATCATCGACTTCAAGCGCGACATCCTGGACATTCCGGCCGTCGTGAACGCGATCGAGTACGACCCGAACCGCACGGCGCACATCGCGCTCCTGTACTACACGAACGGCGTCAAGCGCTACATCCCGGCCCCCGAGGGCCTGAAGGTAGGCGACAAGATCGTGGCCGCGAACACCGCGACGACGAACGACTTCACGGTCGGCAACAACTTTCCGCTCTCGATCATCCCGCCGTCCACCAAGCTCCACTGCGTGGAGATGGTCCCCGGCAAGGGCGCCCAGATGGGCCGCTCGGCCGGCGTCGGCATCGAACTCGTGACGGTCGAGCACGGCAACGCCCAGCTGAAGATGCCCTCCGGCGAGATCCGGCTCGTGAACGCGAAGTGCCGCGCCACGATCGGCGTCGTCGGCAACGGCGACCAGGTCAACCGCTCGCTCGGCAAGGCCGGCCGCAAGCGCTGGCTCGGACGCCGCCCGGTCAACCGCGGCGTCGCCATGAACCCCGTCGACCACCCGAACGGTGGCGGCCAGGGCAAGTCCAAGGGCGGCGGCGGCCGCCAGCAGATCGTCTCGCCGTGGGGCCAGCTCGCCAAGGGCTTCCCGACGCGCCGTCGCACACGCATCTCCAGCTCGTTCATCCTCGTCCGTCACAACGGCCGGCCGCCCCGCGGCAAGAAGTAACCCTCCCGACCCCGCACCATGGCACGCTCCATCAAGAAAGGCTTTTTCGTCGACTACCACCTGCTCGAGAAGATCGAGAAGGCGGTCAAGGGAGGCGCGCGCAAACCGATCCAGACCTGGTCGCGCCGCTCCACCATCACGCCCGACTTCATCGGCCACACGTTCAACGTCCACAACGGCAAGGCCTTCGTGGCCGTTTACGTCACGGAGAACATGGTCGGCCACAAGCTCGGCGAGTTCGCGCTCACGCGCATCTTCAAGGCACACGGCGGGATGACCCGTAAGGAAATTTAAGGATACCCTCACCATGGAAGTTCAAGCACTCACCCGCAACGCCCGCATGTCACCCAAGAAGGTGCGCGAGGTTGCACGCACCATCCAGGGCCGCATGGCAAACGACGCCGTCGAGTACCTGACGCTCATTCCGCGCAAGTCGGCCCGCCTGATCGTGAAGACGCTGAAAAGCGCCATCGCGAACGCCGAGAACAACAACAACCTCGCCTCCGACACGCTGACCGTGAAGAGCGCGGTCGTCGAGAACGGCCCGGTCCTCAAGCGCTTCAAGGCCGGGGCGAAGGGCACCGCGATGCCCCGCCGCAAGAAGATGTCACACATCCGCATCGTCCTCTCGGACGGAACCCCCGACCAAGCCTAACCATGGGTCAAAAAACCAATCCGACCGGTTTCCGTCTCGCCGTCCGCCGCGACTGGCAGTCCCGCTGGTTTGCCAGCAAGAAGGAGTTCCCGAAGCTCCTCCTCGAGGACCAGCTGATCCGCACGACCCTCATGGAGAAGCTCAAGCAGGCCTCCGTTCCGCGCATCTTCATCGAGCGCGCGTCGAACCGCGTGCGCGTCAAGATCTACACCGCCCGCCCCGGCATCGTCATCGGCCGCAAGGGCCAGGAGGTCGAGAACATCAAGGCCCACCTGGTGAAGATCACCGG
>CAIXHE010000127.1 GCA_903919205.1 uncultured Opitutaceae bacterium
ATCCCAGTTGGCGGAGACGGTCGCGACTTGGCGGATCTCTTCGCGGTCATTGACCTTCTTGGAGATACGGGCGAGCTCGGCGACGGCGGCGTCGACGGCTTTGTCGATGCCGCGTTTCAGGAAGATCGGGTTGGAGCCCGCGGTGACGTTCTTCAGACCTTCGCGGTAGATGCCCTCGGCGAGCACGGTGGCGGTGGTGGTGCCGTCACCCGCGGCGTCCGACGTCTTGGAGGCGACCTCCTTGACCATCTGGGCGCCCATGTTCTCGTAGGGATCCGGCAGCTCGATCTCCTTGGCGACGGTGACGCCGTCCTTGGTGACCGTCGGCGAGCCGAATTTCTTGTCGATGACGACGTTGCGGCCCTTGGGCCCGAGCGTCACCTTGACGGCGCGCGAGAGCAGCTCGACGCCGCGGAGGATCTTCTGACGAGCTGCCTCGTCGAATAGGAGTTGTTTGGCAGGCATGATGATGAGTGGTTGTGTGTGTGGTTACGTTCGTGTGGAACCTCAGGCGATCACGCCGAGGATGTCGTCCTCGCGGACGAGCGTGTACTTCTGCTCCTCGAGCTTGACCTCGGTGCCGCCGTACTTGCTGACGAGCACGCGGTCGCCGACCTTGACCTCGAACGGCTGGACCTTCCCGTTCTCGTCCTTCTTGCCCGTTCCAAGGGCGATTACCTCGGCCTCCTGGGGCTTCTCTTTGGCGCTGTCCGGGATGATGATACCCCCGCGGACCTGCTCTTTGTCGTCGAGATGCCTCACGAGGACGCGATCACCGATTGGTTTGATTTTTACTTTAGCCATATTGGATGTTGTTTTGGGTTAAGGTCGGAAGGGGACGGCAAAGCCACCCCCGTCCCGAAAGGGATCACTTCTTGGACTTCTCGTCGTCGACGACCTCGAAGTCGGCGTCCACGACGTCGGCCTTCTTCTCGGCCTTGGCCTTCGGCGCGGGCTCCTCGGCGGAACCGGCCTGCTGGGCGGAGCCGGCGGACTGGGCGGCGGCCTGGGCCTCCGCGTAGAACTCCGCGCCCACCTTGGACAGATCGTCCAGGGCGGACTTCATCCGGTCGGCGTCGGTGCCCTCGAGCGCCTTCTTGGCGGAGGCGATCGCGGACTCGACCTTCGACTTCTTGTCGGAGGGGAGCTTGTCGCCCGTTTCCTTCAGGGTCTTCTCGAGCTGGTAGACCGAGGAGTCGAGCTGGTTGCGGGTCTCGACGGCCTCGCGGCGCTTCTTGTCCTCGGCGGCGTTCAGCTCCGCCTCGCGGGTCATCTTCTCGACCTCCTCCTTGGAGAGGCCCGAGGAGCCCTGGATCGTGATCTTCTGGTCCTTGCCGGTGCCGAGGTCCTTAGCGGAGACGTGCAGGATGCCGTTGGCGTCGATGTCGAAGGTGACCTCGATCTGGGGCGTGCCGCGGGGGGCCGGCGGGATGCCGTCCAGGCGGAACGTGCCGAGCGTCTTGTTGTCGCGGGCCATCGGGCGCTCGCCCTGGAGGACGACGATCTCGACGGAAGGCTGGTTGTCCGAGAACGTGGAGAAGGTCTGGGTCTTCTTGGAGGGGATCGTCGTGTTGCGCGGGATCATCGCGGTCGACACGTCGCCGGCGGTCATGATGCCGAGCGTGAGCGGCGTGACGTCGAGCAGCAGCACGTCGCGCACCTCGCCCTTGAGCACGCCACCCTGGATGGCGGCGCCGACGGCGACCACCTCGTCCGGGTTGACGCCCTGGTGGGGCGGCTTGCCGCAGAGGCCCTTGGCGATGTCGACCACCTTCGGCATGCGGGTCATTCCGCCGACGAGCACGAGCTCGTCGATCTTGTCGGACGCGAGGCCGGCGTCCTTCAGGCAGTTCTTGAACGGCTGGATCAGGCGCTCAAAGAGGGGATCGCAGATCTGCTCCATCTTGGCGCGGGTAAGCTGCACGTTCAGGTGCTTCGGGCCCGAGGCGTCCGCCGTGATGAAGGGCAGGTTGATGTCGACCGACTGCGTCGAGGAGAGGGCGATCTTGGCCTTCTCCGCCTCCTCCTTCAGGCGCTGGAGGGCCATCGGGTCCTTGCGCAGGTCGATGCCGTTCTCCTTCTTGAAATTGTCCACGAGCCACGCGATCAGCGCGTCGTCCCAGTTGTCGCCGCCGAGGTGGGTGTCGCCGTTGGTGGCCTTGACCTCGAAGACGCCGTCGCCGATCTCGAGGACGGACACGTCGAAGGTGCCGCCGCCCAGGTCGAACACGGCGATCTTCTCGTCCTTCTTCTTGTCGAGGCCGTAGGCGAGCGAGGCGGCCGTGGGCTCGTTGATGATGCGCAGCACCTCGAGGCCGGCGATCTTGCCGGCGTCCTTGGTGGCCTGGCGCTGGGAGTCGTTGAAATAGGCTGGCACCGTGATCACGGCCTGCGTGATCTTCTCGCCGAGGTAGGCCTCGGCGTCGGCCTTCAGCTTGCCGAGAACGAAGGCGGAAATCTGCTGCGGGGCGAACTGCTCGGTCTTGTCGCCCACCTTCACCTCGATGTAGGCGTCGTCGTTCTTGCCCTTGACGACCTTGAAGGGCATGTTCTTCGCCTCCTCGGCCACCTCGTTGAACTTGCGGCCGATCAGGCGCTTCGCAGAGAAGACGGTGTTGGTCGGGTTCGTGACGGCCTGCCGCTTCGCGGCCTGGCCCACCACGCGCTCGCCGGACTTGGTGAAGGCAACGACGGACGGCGTCGTGCGGGCTCCCTCGGCATTGGGAATGACGACGGGCTCGCCGCCT
This sequence comes from uncultured Opitutaceae bacterium, assembly GCA_903919205.1. Classification (GTDB taxonomy): domain Bacteria; phylum Verrucomicrobiota; class Verrucomicrobiia; order Opitutales; family Opitutaceae; genus Palsa-1447. Next base: position 2,748 of record CAIXHE010000127.1, read on the forward strand.
TCCATGACGGCCATGCAGGAGTTGGTGGTACCCAGATCAATGCCCAGTATTCGGCTCATGGCACCCTATCTAGCAATGCCTGTGCCTCAATCGGCCATATCCCATTAACGTCTTATTTCCAGAGGGTTAAAATATTACGATGGGAGTTGGCCCGGCTCGCCCACCCTCCATTTTAGGCCATTTTGTCACATATAATGGGCAACGGCACACCCGTTTGGCACAGGCGCCCACGTCGCCCGGTGCGGGCTTTCGCATGCGCCCTCTTGATTATCCGGCCAACGCGCCCTTACTGCCTGCATGGAAGTCGAGATCCAAGTGCCCGACGAGGTGCCTGTGATGACCCTGCCCGACCTCGCGTTCTTCCCCCAGGCCCTGCTGCCGCTGCGGATCTTCGAGCCGCGCTACCGCCAAATGCTGCGGGACGTGCTCGCGGGCAACCGGATCTTCGCGGTCGCCTGCCTCGACCCGAACGCGGCCGCTGTCGATCCCCAGAACGAGCCGCCGCACCGCGTGGCCTGCATCGGCCTCGTGCGCGCGTGCCAGAAGAACGAGGACGGCACCTCCAACCTGCTCCTTCAGGGGCTCTGCCGGGTCTCGATCGAGGAGATCCTCGGCGACGAGCCCTACCGGCGGATCCGCATCCGCGCGCTCGCCAGCGAGCCGGGGGCCGCACCCGGCGAGAACGCGAAGCTGCGAACCGAGCTCTCGCGGCTGATCAAGATGAAGCTCAAGCTTACACCCGGCGGCATCGAGGGCATGACCGAGCTGCTGAAGTCGGTCGAGGACCCGGAGATCTTCGCGGACATCGCCGCGTTCAACCTCTGCCAGAACGCGGCGGTCAAGCAGCGCCTGCTCGAGACGCTCGACGTGCACCGGCGGCTGGGCCTGCTGCTCCAGGTGATGCGCACGGAAATCGAGACCACGATGCTGAACCTGAAGCTGCAGGGGGGCCTTCCCGACGACCGGATCTCACAGAACTAGAGCGAGCCACCCCCGGGGATCTTTTCCAGAATTTTAGCAAAGAATTGAGTTACAAAAACTGCTCGAAGGCGTCTATCTGGACATAACGCTCCCCGCCCCGATAGCCCATGCTCACCACCTCAGAAAAAGTCGCCCCCAGCAAATCCGTGAAGCGGGTGCTTTACGTGGATGACATGCGGGAACTGCGCGAGGTCGCCCGGCTGGCGCTGTCGGTGGTGGGGCACAAGGTGGACACGGTCCCGGACGGCACCGACGCCCTCGAGCGGCTGGCGGCGGACCCGAAGGCGTATGACATCGTCATCTCCGACCATCACATGGCGGGCATGAACGGGCTGGAGCTCGTGATGCGCCTGAAGGAGATCCCTTACTCCGGAATGGTCGCGATCGTCAGCTCCGAGCTGAACATCGACGTCGCGGAGGAGTACCGCCGGCTCGGCGTCGAGCGCATCCTCTACAAGCCGGTCGAGCTCGCGGACCTTCGGGCCCTCGTGCTCGAGGCCTGAGTCACCACCGGTTGGGCGCGCCCCTCGGGTAGGGGTAGGCGTCGGCGCCCTCGTCCACGACCAGCTTGCCCGCCGCCTGGAGGTCACCGACGGAGGGGTCGTAATACTCCTTCCACGACACGATTTTCCCGTCCTTAACCTGGCCCACGGCCACGGTGCCGTCCGCCTCGCGCTTTCCCGTGGAGCGGTCGGTCGAGCAGTACTGGTACTCGGCCATGAACCGGTCGCCCTGGATCACGAGGTTGATGTGGTAGAACTTGATGTTGGCGTAGAGCTTGGGGGAGGCCGTGAACTGCTCGAGGGTCTTCGCGCGGTCGAAGGTGCCCCCCGGGTTACAGAAATGGAAGTCGGGGCTGATCACGGAGGTGAACTCGGCGACGTCGCCGGTGCTCCACGAGTCGGTGTACTTGAGGACCAGCGCCCGGATCTCGGGCTCGGTGGACGCGCGGGCCGGGGCAAGGGTCAGCACGAGCGCGCCGGCTGAAAGCAAGAACGGACGGAGGTTCATGCGGGACCGGTAGCAGGATCGCTGCCAAGGCCGGGCGGGTCGGTGGCACACATGTTGCTGAACCGCGCAGATGCCGATGCCCCTCATCCGCCCCCTGCGTTCCTTCCTGGCTGCCTCGGCGGTCCTCGCGGTGACGGGCCCCCTGTCGGCGGCCCTGATCCAGCCCGGCAGGGGCGGCAGCGACGAGCTGACGCTGAGCGGGCTCTTCACGGGGCTCGCGACGGGTTCCTGCGTCCACGCCACCCGCGCCGACCTTGAGGCCCTTCCGGGCGTCGTCTCGCTGCATGAGCGCCTGAAGCCCGAGCTCCCGGAGGTGGACCTGCGGGTGCTTCCCCTTTTGGAGCTGTTCAAGTCGCTGCCGCCCACGGCGGCGGCCGACGGCATCGTCCTGATCGGGGCCGACGGATGGGAGTCGTTCCTGCCGATGGCGTTCGTGAAGACCTACCATCCCTACCTTCTCCTGCGTTACGACGGCAAGGTGCCCGCCCAGGGTTGGCCCAAGATCTACGGGATCAAGCCGCTGGCGCCCTATTTCTCGGACATTAGCCCGTCCCTCGGGCCCAAGCTGGAAACACCTCTTGAGTACGGGTACAACGACGCCAATCAACTGGTCGAGATCCGCGCGGTCGTGACCGCGGCCCGGTACGCCCCTTTCTATGGCGGCAAGCTGGCGGGGCTGTCCGTGGCCGCCGTCGCGGGTCGAAAGACCTTCCTGAGGGAATGCAGCAACTGTCACCTGGGGCCGGGCGAGGTGGGTGGCAACGTCGCCCACCGCTCGTTCCAGCTGCTCTGCGCCCAGGCCACCCTCAGCAAGGACTACTTCACGCACTTCGTCAGAAATTCCACCCTGTACCTGCCGGACACGGTCATGGCGCCCTATGACCAGATGAGCCCGACCGAGCTGGACGGTCTGGTGGCTTTCCTGCGCGAATGCCGCGAGGCGGGCGTCAACTGAGGGCCGTCGGGCGACTCCCCCTTGTGGCCTGCGACCGCCCCCGCTGAGAGGGTCGAGCGGTCCTTTTCCGTGGACATTGATCCATGGGCCGCCCTAGCACGGTCTGTGCTTCTACCCTTACCGCCTTCTCCATGAAGCCGATGCCCCCGGGCTGCGGCGGACATCACGAAGGCCCCCCGCCATGACCCTACGCATCGTCGACTCCCACATCCACATGTACCCGCCCGAGGTCTTCGCGGACCCGATAGCCTGGGGCACCGCGCACGGGGAGCCCTGGTGGACCTACTGCGTGGCGCCGCCCCACCAGCCCACGCTGCAGGGTTGGGCGGACGTGCCGCGCCTGCTCAAGGACATGGACGATGCGGGCGTCGAGCGCAGCGTGATGCTCGGGTGGTACTGGGAGCGCCAGGAGACCTGCGAGCTGCAGAACCAGTGGTTTATCGACTGGTGCCGGCAGCATCCGGACCGCCTGATGGGGTTTGCCACGGTGCAGCCGAACTCCGGCCAGCGCGGCCTCGACAACGTGGCTCGGGCGCTCGACGCGGGGCTCTGCGGCATCGGGGAACTGCTGCCCCAGGCCCAGGGCTTCACCTTCCGCGACGAGTGCTGGGCGAAGCTGGTCGCCCTCGCGGTCGAGCGGCGGGTGCCGATCAACCTGCATGTCACCGACCCGCTCGCCTACAATCCCGAGTCGTGCACGAAGCCGACGCCGCTCGAGAACTACGTGGAGCTCGTGCGCACGTTCCCCGACGCCACCTTCATCCTCGCGCACTGGGGCGGCGGCATCCCCTTCTTCGAGCTGAACGCCCGCCTGCGGAGCCTCTTCGGGAACGTCTACTACGACACGGCCGCCTCCCCGCTCATCTACGACAACCGCGTCTACCGCGAGGTGGTCGACCTGGTGGGGGCCGACCGAATCCTGTACGGGACCGACTATCCGCTGCTCACCCACCCGCGGGTGAGCCGCGAGCCGGACATGAAGCGCGACCTCGGGGATGCGCGCACAGGGGGGATGACGCCCGAAGAGGCGGCTCTGGTGCTGGGCGGCAACGCGCTACGGCTCCTGCGCCGCGCATGAGCCCGACCCCCGCGAGCCCGCCCGGGGCGCCCGGGATCCAGGAGGAGCCCCAGGGCGCGGAGCGCACCGTGCGCACCCACGTGCCATCCTCGATCGGGGGCGCACCCGTCTCGTACGTCGTGATGCTCGCGTCCGTGGTGGCGGTGCTGTCCTTCATCCCGTTCTCGCTCGCCTTCGCGAGCGGCGGGAGCTTCCCGATGGCGCAGGGCGTCTACCCACTCACGGGCTGGCTGCTGGGGCCGGTGGCCGGCATGACGGCGAGCGGACTGGGGGCCCTGGCGGGCGTCTTCCTCGCCCCGCACACGGCCGGGATCCCGTGGATCACGGTGGGCGGGGCCGTGCTCGGCGCAGGCTTCGCCAGCTGCATCGTCGCCCGGGGCCGCCGGGCGCTCGGCCTTGCCGCCTCGCTCCTCGGCGTCGGCGTCCTCGTTGCCTATTTCCAACAGGCCACCGAAGGGTACGGCGTGCGGCCCGGGGTGTTCCTGGCGGCCTACGTGTCGCACCTGGGGGCCCTCACGCTCTTCGTGCTGCCCACGCGCCGCTGGATCGGGAGGCTGATCGCGAGCCCCGACCTGCGACGCGTCTGGTTCGGGCTCTTCCTCGGGACGTGGTCCGCCACGGGGATCATGATGCTGTGCGAGTCGTTCACGGCGTACAGCCTGCTCCATTGGCCGAGCCAGCTCTTCCTCGTCTTCGCGGGGATCGTGCCCGTCGAGGAGGCGGCACGCAGCACGATCGGCGCCGTGGTGGGCACCGGCGTCATCGCGGGCCTGCGCGCCCTCTCGCTCATGCGCCCGCCGGGGGCGCGCTACTGAACCGACCGGACATGGAGCCCCCTCCCCTCGTCTCCCTGGAGAAGGTCTCCTACCTCTACCCGGGTTCGCAGCGGCCGGCGCTGCTCAACATCGACCTGCGCGTGCGGGCAGGCGAGGTGCTGGGCGTCCTCGGCGCCAGCGGCTCGGGCAAGACCACCCTCTGCCTGGCCCTAAACGGCACCGTGCCCCAGCTCTACGGCGGGCGATTCTTTGGGCGCTGCCTCGTGGCGGGCCTCGACACCGCCGACCACCCGATCCACGAGCTGGCCCGACACGTCGGGATCGTGCTTCAGGATCCGGGCAGCCAGCTGGTCGCCGTGTCGGTCGAGAGCGAGGTCGCCTTCGCCCTCGAGAACTTCGGGGTGCCCGCGGCCGAGATCCGCAGCCGGGTGGACGCCGCGCTCGCCGCCGTGCACCTGGAGGGTCTCGCCTCCAAGCACCCGCACGAGCTCTCGGGGGGCCAGCAGCAGCGCCTGGCGCTCGCGGCCGCGCTCGCCCTGCGACCCTCGCTGGTCGTGCTCGACGAGCCGACGGCCCAGCTCGACCCTCAGGCCGCGGCCGAGGTCTTCGCGCTGGTGCGCGAGATCAACGCCGCCCACGGAACGACCTTCGTGATCGCGAGCCATGCCTCCGAGGAGATCGCCGAGACCGTGCACCGGGCCGTCGTGCTCTCGGCGGGCCGGATCGCGGCCGAGGGCACGCCCGAGGAGGTGTTCCGCGACGCCGCGCTCCTCGAGCGGGAGCGGGTGCGCCCGCCGGGCGTTACTGCCGCCTTCGAGCGGCTGCGCCAGCGCGGGGTGCCGGTCGGCCCCGCGCCCGTGACCCTCGCCGGCGGCCTCTCCGCCCTGGCGTCCCTGGGCCTGGGCCAGGCGTACCGGCCCGCCGACCCGCCGCCGCTTCGACCGGGGACGCCGGCGCTCGCCCTGCGGCAGGTGAGCCACACGTACCCCGACGGCACCCGCTCGCTCGACCGCGTGGACCTCGAGGTGCCGGCGGGCGACTACCTGGTGGTGCTCGGCCAGAACGGCTCGGGGAAGAGCACGCTGCTAAAGCACCTCCTCGGGCTCCTGCGGCCGGCCTCGGGGCGGGTCGAGCTGAACGGCCAGCCGCTCGCGGGCATGTCGGTGCGGGAGGTTGCCCGGCGCATCGGGTACGTGGGCCAGAACCCCGACCGGCAGATCTTCAACCCGACGGTCCAGGCCGAGGTGGCCTTCGGGATCGGGCGACTGGGACTCTCGGCTGGGGAGCAGGAGTCGAGGATCGAGTCCGCCCTCGCCTCGCTCGGCCTATCGGACCGGCGCGGCGCGCACCCGCTCTCGCTCTCCACCGGGGACCGGGCGCGCGTGGTCCTGGCCGCCGTGCTCGCGATGGAACCCGAGGTGCTGGTGCTTGACGAGCCAACGCACGGGCAGGACGAGGCGGGCGCGCGCGCCATCCTCGAGGTGACGGCGGACTTCCACCGCAAGGGCCGAACGGTGATCGTCGTCACCCACCAGCTCCACCTGATGCCCGGCTTCGCGCGGCGCGCCGTCGTGCTCGACCAGGGGCGGATCGTGGCGGACGGGCGGCTGCGCGACGTCTACCACAACGTGGTGCTGATGCGCGCGACCCACCTCGAGCCCCCGCACGCCGTATCCCTGGCGCGGGCCCGGCACCCGGGCAACACCGCCCTGACACCGGCCGAATTCGCGGACGCCTGGGGAGGGCCCGGCGCATGATCCGCGTCGACTCGCTCGCAAGGGGCCGGGACACCGCCTTCTCGCGGCTGGACTTCCGTGCCAAGCTCGCGGTCTTCGCCGCGGTCTCGGTGGCGGCCGTGGCCTGGGACGACCCTCGCCTCGGTGTGCTCCTGACGCTCGCCACGGCCGCCGGGTGCCTCGGAGCCGGCGTGAAGCCGGCCTACCTGTGGCTCGTGGCGCGGGTGATGGCCCCGTTCCTCCTGTTGCTGCTCCTGACGCATGGGTTCTTCAACGTGCAGCCGGTGCTCAGGCTGACCGGGCACGCCCGGGTGACCCCGCTCCTCTCGATCCCGGCCTCCTGGCCCGGGGTGGGCGGCCTGGTGTTCTCGCTCGAGGGCGGCCTCTACGGGGTCAACGTCTGCGCGAAGGCGCTCACGCTCCTGCTCCTCGTCCCCCTGTGCGTGCTCACGACCGACCCCAACAACATCGTCACCGCGCTGGTGCGCCTGAGGGTTCCCTACCGCTTCGCGTTCGCGTTCGCCTCGACGCTCAGGTTCTTCCCGCTCCTGATGGATGAGATCGGGCTCGTGATCGACGCCCAGCGCCTGCGGGGCTTCGCGGTGGAGGAGATGGGGGTCCTGGAGCGCGTGCGCACCTACGCGAAGGTGGCCGTGCCCGTCATCCTCGGCGCGATGTTCCGGGCGCAGCAGATTGAGGTGGTCCTCCAGTCCCGGGGCTTCTCGGGCCAGTCGGGGCGCACGTATCTAAGGGATTCGGTGCTCGGCCGGGCGGGCACGGCGGTGATCGTCGGGAGCGCCGTGTTCGCCACCCTGGTGGTCGGGCTGCGCGTCGGGGCCCATGTCGGCGCCTTCACGACCGCCCTCCTTCCCTAGCGAACCCTGGGACCGCCGCCTTTGCCAGGCACCCTAAGGTATTGATTATCGGGCGCTCGACGGGTACCCTTCCCCTCGTACCCCTCACCCCTCCGCCGTTCGACCCCACCGGGACCGAAAGACGGCCTATAGGACATGAAGCCGCCTGAGCCCGCATTTCGGGAGCGTCACCCTCTGCCGGCCGAAGGCGCGCACCGGATCGAGCCCCGACACACCCCCCATTTCCCCCATGAATTCAGGCTATAGGCAGCCTCCATTGTGGAAGGCCCTGTTCCAGGCTCTGGCAGCCGTCGCGGCCGGTGTCGCCCTGAGATCCCTCCTGCCGGCATCAATCGGTCGAAGCGCGCCCTTCCTCACGTTCTATCCTGCGGTCATGCTGGCGGCCCTCCTGGCAGGACGCACCGCGGGGTTCGTAGCGACCGCCCTCTCAGCAGCCGTGTGCTACTACTGGATCGGGAACGGCGCCCTGTCGACAGGCGAGGCCCTGGCGACGGTGTTCTTCATCCTGAGCTGCCTGATGATCTCCCACATCTGCGAGACGATGCGGATTGCGCAGGCTCGGGCGGCCCGGGTCGAGGCGGCTGAGAAATCCAATCGCGAGCTGCGGGACGCCGCGGCGGAGAGGGAACGGGCCTACTCCGAGGCGAGACGTCTGTCGGCGATCGTTGAGTCGTCGGAGGACTGCATCATCAGCAAGGATCTCAGCAGCGTGGTTCTCAGCTGGAACCACGGTGCCGAGAAGATCTTCGGGTACAGCGCGCAGGAGATGGTGGGAACCTCCATCAAGCGGATCATCCCCGTTGAGCGGCAGGCGGAGGAGGATTGGATCCTGGCGACCATCTGCCGGGGGGAAAGCGTCGGGCACTTCGAGACGGTGCGCCAGCGCAAGGATGGCCAGAGGATCGACGTCTCCGTGACTGCCTCCCCCATCCGGGACGCCAGGGGCGCGATCATCGGGGCCTCGAAGGTCGCGCGCGACATCACCGAGCGAAAGCGGGCCGAGATGAGGCTTCGCACCAGCGACATCGCGCTCAGGGCGGTGTCGCAGGGCATGCTGATCGGCGGCCCCGACGGGCTGATCACGAGCGCAAACCCCGCGTTCACGGCCATCACGGGGTACACGGAGGCGGAGATGCTGGGCCGGACGTGCGGCCACCTGCGCGGGCCGCGGTCCGACCCCGAAACCTGCATGCGGATCCGCAACGCCCTCTCGCACAAGGCGGAGTTCTCGGGGGAGATCATCAACTACCGCAAGGACGGCACGGCGTTCTACAACGAGCTCTCGCTCTCGCCCGTGTTTGACGCCGCCGGGCAGCTGGCGCACTACGTCGGGATCACCCGGGACGTCACCCCGCGCCGCATGGCCGAGGAGGCCCTGAAGGTGAGCGAGCAGCGCTTCCGTGCCTACGTCGAGCAGGCCGCCGACGCGCTGTTTGTCCATGACGAGAGGGGCCGGTTTCTCGAGGTCAACAGGCAGGCCTGCGCCAGCCTCGGCTACAGCCGCGAGGAGCTCCTCGGGATGTCGGTGGCCGACGTGGAGACCGAAGTCGACCTGGCGGCCGCCGAGCGCATCTGGAAGGCGATCGAGCCGGGCGTGCCGATAACCGTATCCGGGCGGCAGCGTCGCAGGGACGGGTCCACCTTCCCGGTGGAGGTAAGGTTCGGGTGCTTCGCGATCGAGGGCGAGCGCCGATACCTCGGGCTTGTGCGCGACACCTCCGAGCGGGAGCGGGCCGAGGGCGAGCGCGAGCTGCTCAACCGCAAGCTCCAGGAGGCCCAGAAATTGGAGAGCCTGGGCGTGCTGGCCGGGGGGGTCGCGCACGACTTCAACAACATCCTGACGGCGATCGTCGCCAACGTCAGCCTGGCGGGCTCAGAGCTGCCCCAGGGGGCCGCGGCCCAGGCCCGGCTCACCGCGATCATGGCGGCCTCGCGACGGGCGGCCGACCTCTGCCGACAGATGCTCGCCTACTCGGGGCGGGGCCGCTTCGAGGTGGCGAACGTGGACCTCAACGCGCTCGTCCAGGAGACGGCGCACCTGCTCGAGGTCTCCATCGGAAAGCAGAATTCCCTGCGGTTGCACCTCGAGCCCAACCTGCCTCCCGTCCACGCAGACGCGACGCAGATCCGGCAGGTGGTCATGAACCTGGTCATCAACGCGTCGGAGGCCATCGGGGCCCACGGCGGCGTCATCGGCCTGCGGACCGGCGTGGCCCAGGTCGACCGCGCCTACCTAAACGCCCTTGCCGTGACACCCGAGCCAAGCGAGGGAGCCTACGTGACCCTCGAGGTCTCGGACACGGGGTGCGGCATGTCTACCGAGACCCAGGCGCGAATCTTCGAGCCCTTCTTCACGACCAAGTTCACGGGCCGCGGCCTCGGGCTGGCGGCTGTGCTCGGCATCGTCAGGGGCCACAAGGGCAGCCTCAAGATCTACTCGGAACTCGGCCAAGGGACGACCTTCAAGCTGCTCTTCCCGCTGGCTCCCGAAGGCACGCAGCCCAGCCCCCGCCCGGTACCGGCCCACCCCCCGTGGGAGGGAGGGGGCATCGCCCTCATCGCCGATGACGAGGAACCCGTCCGCGCGGCGGCGGACGAGATCCTGAGGACGCTGGGGTTCACATCGGCGCTGGCCCACGACGGGCGGGACGCGGTGGAGATCTTCCGCGCCGCGCCCCACCGATTCTCCCTGGTCCTGCTCGATCTCACCATGCCGCACAAGGGGGGAGAGGCCGCGTTCGCGGAGATCCAGCGCATGCGGGGGGACGTCCGGGTGATCCTCATGAGCGGCTTCGACGAGCGGGATGCGACCGCGCGCTTTGCGGGAAAGGGGCTCGCCAGCTTTCTTCAGAAGCCCTTCAGCGCGGACGACCTGGCCCGGGTCGTCAGGGAGGCCTTCTGCCGCGGCTAGGCCCCCGCCCCGGGCCCATGGGTCGCTCCGCCTCAACCTTTCGGAAATGGAGCCGGCTGTCGGGGTTGAACCGACGACCCTCGGTTTACGATACCGATGCTCTACCACTGAGCTAAGCCGGCGTGAGAACGGTCAGTGCACCAGCCCGCCCGGGGCCTGTCAAGAGCGCCCCGG
>CAIXHE010000128.1 GCA_903919205.1 uncultured Opitutaceae bacterium
GGAATTCGGACGACGATCCTCGAGGTAGCCTTTGTAGCCGTTGTTGACGAAGCTGTGCGGGATGCGCACCGACGCGCCGCGGTCCGCGAGGCCGTAGCTGAACTTGTCGATGGACTGGGTCTCGTGGAGGCCCGTGAGGCGAAGGTGGTTCTCGGGACCGTAGACAGCGATGTGCTCGTCGCGGTACTGGTTGAAGGCGGCCATAAGCTTTTCGAAGTAGGCCTTGCCGCCCACCTCGCGAAGGTACTTGGTCGAGAAGTTCGCGTGCATGCCCGATCCGTTCCAGTCAAGCGGCTGGTTGAAGGGGGCGAGCACGGGCTTGCAGCGCCACTCGATGTCGATCTCGTAGCTCTCGCACAGGCGGGAGAGGATGTAGCGGGCTACCCACATCTGGTCGGCGGCGTTCTTGGAGCCCTTGCCGAAGATCTGGAATTCCCACTGGCCCTTCGCCACCTCGGCGTTGATGCCCTCGAGGTTGATGCCGGCATCGAGGCAGATGTCGATGTGCTCCTCGACGATCTTGCGGGCGACCGCGCCGACGTTCTTGTAGCCGACGCCGGTGTAGTACGGGCCCTGCGGGGCGGGATAGCCGCCCTTCGGGAAGCCGAGGGGGCTGCCGTCCTTGTAGAAGAAGTACTCCTGCTCGAAACCGAACCAGGTGTCCGGGTCGTCGGGGATGGTCGCACGCGAGTTCGTGGGATGGGGGGTCTTGCCGTCCGGCAGCATGACCTCGGACATGACCAGCACGCCGTTCTTGCGGGTGCTGTCGGGATACACCGCCACGGGCTTCAGGACGCAGTCCGAGCTCTTGCCCTCGGCCTGCTGCGTCGAGCTTCCGTCAAACCCCCAGTTGGGAAGGTCCTCGAGCTTGGGGAAGCTGGCGAATTCCTTGATTTGGGTCTTGCTGCGCAGGCCCGCGAGGGGGGTGTATCCGTCGAGCCAGATGTATTCCAGTTTGTATTTGGCCATGTTCTAGTGGGTTATGTCGGAGTGTGTTAGCTCGTCTCGCACGTGCACAGGGGGTTTCGGGACACCTGGCGGTCCGCACGTTTAAAGCTAGGGATTCCCATTTCAGCACCTTACATGCCAGAGGCAACCAGAAGTTGATTCTCGGGCAACTGGGCGTTAACAGGAGATAAACACCGCTCGGGGGCGCGCCGCGAAGAGGCCGCTTGCCACGCAGGTCGCCCCCGGGGACTGTGCCCCATCCCCGCATGCATGAAATGAAGGACACGGCCCGGGCGCTGGTGCGCATCAGCTACGACGGGCGGGTGCACAAGACCTTCCGCGGGCACATGGCGCGCGAGCGCTTCGAGAACGAGGTGCGCGTGCTGCGCCACCTGGAGGAGCGCCAATGCACCTTCGTCCCGCGGCTGCTTGAGGTCTTCCCCGAGGAGCTGAAGATCGTGACGACCAACTGCGGCACCCGGGTCGACCAGGTGAACGCCGAGCGCCAGGCCGCTCTGTTCGCGGAGCTCGAGCCGTTCGGGGTCAGGCACGAGGACCGAGAGGTGCGCAACATCACCTACCGCGCGTTGGACGGGCGCTTCTGCGTGATCGACTTCGAGTTCGCCACCCTGCTGGACGGGGGGGACAATCTCGTCTCCCTGAAGCCCCCGGCCGCACAATGAGCTCGAACGAAACCCCCGAGACCCCGCCGCCGGCGGCAGCGGGCCGCGGCGACGTGAGCTGGTCGGGGCTCACCCACCCGGGCCGCGTGCGGCCCAACAATGAGGACTCCTTCCTCGCGCTCATGTTCGACGGCTACGGCGTCACCTACCTCGGCAAGACCGGGGACTCCTCGCTCGGAAGCGGCGACTTCGTCTTCGCCGTCAGCGACGGCATGGGCGGCGCCAAGTCGGGCGAGTTCGCGAGCCGCATCGTGGTGGACCGCGTGACGCGCCTGCTGCCACGCAGCTACCGGCTCGCCGCAGCGGGCCTGGAGGCCGGCTTCACCGACGTGCTCTCGGAACTCTTCCAGTCGATCCACTCGGACCTCCTTAAGCTCGGCTATTCCTACGCGGAGTGCTCCGGGATGGGCGCCACCCTCAGCCTTTGCTGGGTGCGTCCCGGCTGGCTTTACTTCGCCCATGTCGGCGACAGCCGTGTGTACCACCTGCCGGCGGGGGGGGCCCTGCACCAGCTCAGCCACGATCACAGCCACGTGGGGTGGCTGCGGCGCGAGGGCAGGATCTCGGAGCGGGAAGCGCGCAGCCATCCCCGCCGAAACGCACTCAACCAGGCGCTCGGCGCGGGCCACCAGTTCATAGACACCCAGATCGGAGCCGTCGCGCACCAGCCCGGGGACCGCTTCCTCATCTGCTCGGACGGCGTCGTCGACGGGCTGTGGGACCGTAGGATCGAGGAACTGCTGAGGGCGGACCCGTGCGTGTCCGGCGGGCCGTCGACCGCGCAGCGCATCGTCGACGAGGCCGTTGAGGGCTCCGGCCGCGACAACGCAACCGCGGTGGCCTTCGAGCTGCGCCCGGCGCCCCCCGCGACACCTTCATGAGCCTCGTCTTCGTCTACGGCACCCTGAAGCGCGGGGGCTCGAACCACGGACACCTCGTGGGTCAATCCTACCTTGGCGACGCGCACACCGCGCCCGGGCTCTGCCTCTACGGCCTCGGTGGCTATCCGGGTATGGTCGAGGAGGCCGGCGCCGAGGGCGTGCGCGGCGAGGTGTGGTCAGTGGACGCAGGCTGCCTGGTGGAACTCGACCGGCTGGAGGGCACCTCGGAGGGGCTCTACCGAAGGGGACCCGTGGAGCTAATGCCACCTTTCGCCGGGAGCTCCGTCGAGGCCTACTATTACCTCAGGAGCGTCGAGGGCTGCCCTCGGCTGGGGAGATCCTGGGCGATTTAGCGCTGAATTGATCCGCGTTGCCGGGGGCGCGTTACACGTCCCGCCTGAGGCGTCCCTGACCGAGGCGTTGGATCCGTTGATGGATTCGACAGAGGAATATCAGTACCCCGAGCAGAACCGACCGACGGCGTCTCAACTTCACTCAACCGGTATCGATCCGATCAACACGGCCACTAGCGCGTAAATGCCACCGAGAAGGACAAAGGCAATCATGCCAACGTAGGCCCAGTAAACAATCGGATTGGAATCGCGGGAGATGATCATCCCAAACTTCGCCTTCAGCATGCCGACGCGCAATATCCGCTGCAGCGCGAAGGCTAAGATCAATACACAAACAAACAGGAATATTTCGAGTTGGATCCGGATAGGGATAATGCCGAACGTTGAGTTCATACGTAACGACGAGGGGGTTACTCCTGCCCCGCAGGAGGCGTGCCTGGCGTAAGCGTCGGATACGTCGATTGGTTAGACATCAACTTTAGGGGTAGATTCAAAACCCACTTGCTCAGACTATTGCAGTGGGGACTTAAGCGGAATGAAGGTTGAAGTCGAGCAGGAGAGCGACGGCCGCTGGA
>CAIXHE010000129.1 GCA_903919205.1 uncultured Opitutaceae bacterium
AAACGAGATCCTAAAGAGGGCTTGTGTTCGCGCGATTGAGATCATCGGGGAGCGATGTGGCTCGTAACAAGGCGGCTGGATTGAGCAGGTCATTGCTCAGGTAATGGGCAGAAAGGCAGACCAACTGGAATTGCAGGCTCCTCGCGTGAATGAAGAGCCTCGTCTCACAACGGCCTTGAGGGGGCCGCGGCAAGTACGATTGCAGCCGCCTCCGTGAATGTCGCAACCGTGTGGTCGGGCTTCGACTTACATTCCTCGTCGTAGGCGAAATCGATGAAGATGGTGCGCACGCCGGCCCGCTTGCCGCAGTCGATGTCGCGCCAGCGGTCGCCGATCATCCACGAGGCGGACAGGTCGACCCCGAGAGCGGCGGCCGCGTCGAGGATCATGCCCGGCTCGGGCTTGCGCCGGAGCGAGACCTCGCCGCGCCCCGGGTCGTAGCAGGCCTCGATCCGGTCGATCTCAGGAACGAGCTCCCTGAGCCTCGCATGGAGGGAATCCACGACCGACTCCTTCAGCGTGCCGCGGCCAACCTCGGGCTGGTTCGTGACGACGACCAGGAGATAGCCCGCCGCCTTGAGGGCGCGGCAGGCCTCGGGCACGCCCTCGAACAGCCTGAAGTCCTCGAGGCGCTCGGCGGCGTACGGCTTTCCTTCCCGGATCACCTGGACGTTGAGCGTCCCGTCTCGGTCCAGGAACACTGCGGGCCGGCCGCTCATCCGGTCAGGGCTTGGCCGTGACCGACTCCCATTTCGTCTGGTTCACCTTGAGGTCGGGATGGGAGACGAAGAGGTGCCAGACCACGGCCTGGAAGGCCTCGCTGTGCGGCGTCACGTTGTTCGGATTCACGGTCGGCACGATCACCGAGGCGTCCGCCACCTTGGCGGTGTAGCCGCCGTCCTTGCCGACGATGCCGATGATCTTGGCGCCGACCTGCTTGGCGAGCTGCATGGCCGCCACCAGGTTCGGGGAGACGTTCTTCTCCAGGTTGCCGCCGCCCACCGAGAGGATGAAGAGGCAGTCCTTGCTGTTCAGCTTGCTGACGCGCAGCCACTCTACGAACACGCTCGCCCAGCCGTCGTCGTTCGTGCGGGCCGTCAGCTCGGAGACGTTGTCCGTGGGGGCGTAGGTCTCGATGCCGGTGATCTTGCGGAAGTCGTTCACGGCGTGCGAGGCGTTGGCCGCGCTCCCGCCGACGCCGAGCATGAACAGCCGTCCCCCGTCCTCCCTCACGGTGCGAAGTACGGCGACGCAGTTCTCGCAGTCCGCCGGGTTGATCTTGGCCACGATCTCGGCCGTTTCCTTCAGGTGCTGGGCTGAATATGACATGGGGTTTAGGGTGTGGGTTAGGGGCTGGAAGGCGAGGCGCCAGTGGCGCCTGCGGCGCTTTTCTGGAGCAGCTGGTCAAGCTCCGCGAGGCCCGCATGGGAGCCGATCTCGTAGAACCTCTGGAAGATCTCGTAGCCCGCCAACTCGCCCCGGGACTGGAGGGCGCCCTGGACCTCGGCCAGGTCCACCACCTCGCGCCTCGGGAAGCCGTCGAAGGCGCTGGCCTTGAAAACCCCCAGGCCGTAGTCGATGTGCCGCATCTGGGGCACCTTGGCCTTCTTGTCGTACTTCCGGATCTCGCCATCCTCGAACCAGACGTTGCTGGCGTCGTAGCGCTCGCGGTTCTCGAAGACGGTCATGAGCCCCTGCTTGCCCGACGCCAGGAAATGGCCGCCCACGGCGGCGTAGTCGATCGGCAGGTAGCTGTCGCCGTAGAGCACGTAGAAGGCCTCCCCAAGCCGGGGCAGGGCCTGGATCAGGGCGCCGCCGGTCCCGAGCAGACGGGGACCGTCGAAGGAGTACTCTATATCCACCCCCCATTTGACCCCGGAGCCGTAGAAATCCACTATCCGCTCGCCCAGGTACCCGACGCACAGGACAAGCCGCCGCAGGCCCGCGGCCCTCAGCAGCCGGATCTGGTGGGAGAAGAACGGCTCGCCCGCCACCTCCACCATGAGCTTCGGAACCTTCTCGGTGATCGGCTTCAGGCGGGTCGCCAGACCCCCCGCCAGGATGGCCACGGGCAGATCGGTGGGTTTCAAGCTCGGTTCAGTTCTGCGCGACCACCTTCGTGCCCTCGAAGTCGAAGCGGAAGCGCACCTCCTGCAGGCCCTTCTCCCGCATCGCGTGGCGCAGGCGCTTCTTGTCGTCGGCGTAGAACATGAGGAAGCCGCCGCCGCCCGCGCCGATCAGTTTCCCGCCGAGCGCCCCGTTCACCATCGCGTGGTCGTACCAGTCGTTGATGTGGGCGTTGCTCATCCCCGAGCTTCGGGCCTTCTTGCGCTGCCAGTGCACGTCCATCAGCCGCGCGAACTCGTCCAGGTTGCCCCCCTCGAGGGCGTCGAGCGACTTGTAGCCGAGTTCCTTCGTGAAGTGGAGGTTGTCGAGCATTGAGGCGTCGTTCTTCTTCGAGCGGTCGTTCTGGTCCTTCAGGATCGAGGAGGCGCTGCGCGAGTAGCCCGTGAAGAAGAGGAGCAGGTTGTCCTCCAGGTTGTAGAGCGTCTCCTCGGCGATCTTGCAGGGGCGGAACTCGACCCGGCCGTCCTTGTGGAACGTGAAGGCGGTGATGCCGCCGACGGCCGCGATGTACTGGTCCTGCTTGCCGATCGGCTCCCCGAGCTTGTTGATCTCGATGTCGCAGGCCTGCTCTGCCAGCTCGGCCGGCGAGACCAGGTTCTTCTTGTGGGTGTGCAGGGCCTTCAGGAGCGCCGTCGTGAAGCTGCCCGAGGACCCGAGGCCGGTGCCGCCGGGGATGTCGGCCATCGAGGTGAGCTCGATGTGCGGGTCGGTGACCCCGGTCAGCTTCAGCGCCTCGCGGAAGATCGGGTGCTCGATCTGGTCGACCGAGGCCACGCGCTCCAGTTTCGAGTACTTCACGATCACCTCCTCCTGGAAGGTGGTGTGCTTCGTGATGTACACGTACTTGTCGATCGCCGCGGCGACCAGGAATCCGCCGTGCTCGGTGTAGTAGCTGGGGAGGTCGGTGCCTCCGCCTCCGAGGGAGACGCGCAGGGGTGAGCGTGTGATGATCATGGAAGGGGGTAGCCGCTCATGCGGTAGATGTCCTCGACGATTTCGAGGGTTCGGATGCCCTCGCGCAAGCCTGGTGAGGGCTCTCGTGCCAGGCGGATGTCCTCGACGAAGGCCGCCATCTCGTTGGCCCACGAGTCGTCGCCTCCCGGGAACTCCCAGGACGTCGTCTCCGGGGGGCCCATCTGCGGCAACATCCTGTAATAGACGAGCTTCTCGACCCCGTAGCTGCCGCCGAGGCCGTCCATGGCGAGCTTGCCGTCGCGCCCGTAGATCTCGAGCGAGAACAGGTTCTTCCACTCGGTGCAGCTGACGTGGAGCCACGCCGTCTGGCCGGCCGGGGTGCGCAGGCTGAGGAAGGCGTTGTCGTCCACCTTCATGTCCCAGAAGAGCGTGGAGGCGTGCCCCTCGATCTTCGTGAAGTCGCCGAGGAACCATGACGCCAGGTCGATCAGGTGGACGCCCTGGTCGATCAGTTCCCCGCCGCCGGAGAGCTTGGGGTCGGCCCGCCACTCGCGGTCGTAGCCCTTGCGCCCCCCGTGCCCGTAGCGGCCCCTCAGGAACATGAGGGGTCCCAGGACTCCGGACTCGAAGATCTCGCGGGCCTTCTGGAGGCCGGGGTGGAAGCGGTGGTTGTAGCCGATCCGCACCCGCACGCTCCGGCGGGCCGCCTCGGACGCGATTTCGCGCAGCTGCGACGAGTGCAGGGCGCCGGGCTTCTCGACCAGCACGTGCTTGCCCGCCCGGACGGCGGCGAGCGCAATCGGTGCCAGGGAGGCATTCAGGGTCGCGACCACGACCACGTCGACCGCGGGGTCGGCGACCACCGCCTCGTACGACGTCGAGGTCGTGCAACCCGGCGCGAGGTCAGCCAGCGCCTGGGCCCTCCCGAGGTCCAGGTCGCAGGCGACCCGGAGTGCCGCACCGGCGACCTTGGGCAGGGAAAGCGTTCGCTTCTTGCCGATCAGCCCGCAGCCGACGACGGCGAAGGCGAGCGGGGGAGGGGTCGGTAGGCTCATGGGCTAGTCAGGGCCGATCGCGGCAGGCGGGGCGCCCGCAAGCAAGTGAAGAATGATCCGGCGGACGCCGAGCGCGAGGAGCGCGGCCATCCCGAGCAGGGACACGGCATAGAGCGCGGCGAGCCCGAGCGGCGCGGTATACGCGAGCGTCACCTGCGAGGTGCCCCGTGGCACGGCGACGCACACGAGCCCGTCCGGGGACTTGCGCACCTCGGCTGGCCGCCCGTCCACCTCGGCATGGTAGCCGACCTGGTACATCCGGGGGGTCTCGAGCCAGGCGTCCGCAGGGCTGGTGACGCGGGCGTGGTAGGGAATCCACCCCTCGACCTGGACGGGAAGGGCCGCGGGCTCGTAGCGGATCAATCGCACGCGGGCGAGCACCGCGGCAGGCGATCCGGCGGGGAAGGGGTGGGTCGGAAAGTACTGGAGCTGCAGGCTCTGGTCGCCCGACGTGCTCCATACGGACAAGGCGCGGGCATGCTGGCCGCCGATGCCAAAGGAGCGGGCCTCACCATACTCGGGCAGGAGGTACTCCCGAAGGAAATGCGGGCCCTTGAGCTGGAGCACCCCGTCCAAGAGGTCGGGGCGCACGAAGTCGAACGCCAACAGGTAGCGCTGGCCGTCCGCAAGGTGCAGGTCCTGCGGGGCCCTTGCCCGGTCGAGGGCCACCGCCGGGTCGTAGCGAAGGTCCTCGGACTGGACCTGCTGGCCCTGCGAGAAGGCTGCGTCTGTGTTCGACACTACCGCCCTCAAGTCGGACCGCCCGAGGAGGCGGTTCTCGATCTGGGGGTCGGCCACCCCGTGCGTGAAGCTGCCCGGCAGGGCCGGAAACACGAGGTACGCAAAGCGGGTGATCTGAACGTTTTCGGGGCGCAGCAGGTCGACGGCGCTGTCCGGGGAATGCGCCAGGCGCCGCGATCCCTCGGCGAAGTGCGAGGCCTGGAAGAAGCTCCAGGCGCAGCCGGCGGCGACCACGACCCCGAGGAGGCGTGCGCGCCGAGCCGAAGCATACGCCGCGGCCCCAAACACGATCGAGGCCGCCAGCGGCAGGTACAGGCGGTTCATCACCCAGTTGCCCGTGGTGTCCCTCACAAAGTCGGGGATCAGCCCCCACACCGCGAGGCTCACGTGGGGGATGGGCAACAGGAGGAAGCCCAGCACGGCTGAGGCTGCGAGTGGCACCAGCGCGTCGGCCAGCCGCAGGCGCCACAGGCCCGCGACTGACACGAGGAATACCGCCCAGAGCGCGAAGCCCGCTTGGAAGTCCCCGAGCGAGCGTGCGTTCAGGCTGAGGGGTAGGAAGGTGGACGGATAGGCCTGGCTTAGGAAATAGGTGATCGTGCCCGCGGTGGCCCGCTGGAAGGAACCCGAGTGCAGGCCCGGTTCGGTCGGGAACAGGAGAACCGACCCCACCGGATACGCCGCGACCACGCTGAAGGCTGCCGCGCCCCACGCGAGAGCCCGCAGGCGCAGGCCCTGTCCGCGTTGCAGGGCGAGACGGGCGACCTGCGCCGCGCCGGCGATCAGCGTGGACCAGAGGGCAATCGGGGTATGTCCCCACCAGGTGAACCCCAGGGCTGCTCCAAGCAGCGTGAGCGTGGGGGCGGCGCCGCGGTCCCGGAAGGACTTGACCGTTGCG
>CAIXHE010000130.1 GCA_903919205.1 uncultured Opitutaceae bacterium
CGTCAAATCCATGACCACGAGGTCGAAGCGGCGGCCGGAATCCAGCGCCGCCTTGTAGAGGTCGATCGCCTGCCTTCCGTCCGAGGCCTCCTGGAACTCGAGCCCCATGCGTTCCATCAGCATCTTAGCCATGAGGCGAATGGGCAGCTCGTCGTCCATGAAGAGCACGCGGCCGCCCCGGGCCACCGACGGGAACGACGGGGCCGGGAGGGCCGCGGCCTGGGGAGCCGGCACGGCGGGGAGCCAGAACGTGAAGGTGGCGCCCCGCCCCAGAACGGAATCGACCTCGATGTGACCCTGGTGCCGACGGACAATCGAGAACACGGTCGCCAGCCCGAGACCCTGGCCCTGCAGCTTGGTGGTGAAATAGGGGTCAAAGATCTTGGGAAGGTGCTCCGGGTCGATCCCGGGCCCCGTGTCCGCGACCGAGATGCGGACGTAGTCGCCCCCCGCGAGGGTCGAGCGCGAGCCGGGTGCCACGTGCTCATTGGACGCCGCGATGCGGATCGTGCCCCCGTTCGGCATGGCCTGCGTCGCGTTGATGACCAAGTTCTGGATCACCTGGCTGAACTGGGCCTTGTCGACATTGGCGGCCCAGAGGCCCGCAGGCATCTCGAACTCGCTCCTCACGCCGGATCCCCGGTGCGCGAAGGTGGCCGACTCGCGCACGATCTCCGGAAGCTGGACCGCCGTGCGCACGGGGTCGCCGCCCTTCGCGAACGTGAGCAGCTGCAGCGTGAGATCGCCGGCGCGCTTGGTCGCGCGCACGGCCTGGTCGAGCAGCAGCGCCCCCTCGCCCCGCCCCGCGGGCTCCATCTGCAGGAGCGTCAGGTTGCTGAGGATCGCCGTCAGGATGTTGTTGAAGTCATGGGCGATGCCTCCGGCCAGCAGCCCCACGGACTCCATCTTGGCGGTGTTCTGGAGCTGCTCCTCCATGCGCTGGCGCTCCGTCACGTCGCGCACGACCAGCACGGCGCCCACGCGCCTGCTCGAGGGGTCGGCCACCGGGAGGAGCCTGCCCTCGACCAGGCGCATCCTCCCCGAGCGCCCCCGCAGGAATGTCTGAGGGGGGAGGTCCGCGGCGATGCCGCCCCGGAGCACCTCGCCGATCGGCAGCGAGACCTCCGCCTCGCCCTTCACGGAGCGCAGCAGGCACACGTCGACGACCGAGCGGCCCACGGCCTCGCTCGATGGCCACTGCACCAGGTCGGAGGCGGCGCGATTGATGAACAGGACCCGGCCCTGCGAGTCGATCGTCACGACGCCCTCTCCCATGCTCTCCAGGGTCACGGCGAGGCGCTCCTTCTCGGCGGCCAGGGCGAGCTCGGCCTCGCGCCTGGCCGTGATGTCGATGATCACGCCCACGAGCTCCCAGCGGTCGGGGGCGAGCCGGGTGATCGACACGTGCTCGTGCAGCAGGAACGAGGCTTCCCGGCCGCGGACGCGGAACTCCTGCTCATAGTCCGGGCGCTCCTCCCGAAGGGCCCGGCGCGAGGTCGCCTTGATCTGCTCCCACTCCTCCACCATTTCGCTCGTCCAGAGGTACTGCCCGTTGGGAGGGGTGTCGCTCCCGAAGATCCGGCGAAAGAGGACCGAGGGCGGCATGAACATCTTCCAATGGATCTCGCCCGCCGGGTCCCCCGTCACGATCCCGTGCCAGATCAGGCAGTCAGCGCCCTTGAGGATCTGGCCGAGCTGGCCCTCGGTGCGCCGGCGCGCCTCCTCGGCGTCGCGCCGCTTCGTGACGTCGACAATGACCCCCGCCAGGTTCCACTCGTCGGGCCCCACGCTGCGCAGAAGCACCTCCTCGCTGAGCCAGTGCACCGCGCCCTCGGACCGGATCCGAAACTCATGCTGGTAGCTGCCGAGCCCCTCGTTCAGGGCCCGACGGGCGTTCTCGGCCATCATCTCGCGGTCCAGTGACTGGTCGTCTTCCCAGAGGTAGCCGCGATCGGCAAGCGAGGCCAGGCGGTAGATGGGGTTCTCGCTCGTCTGCGGCGGCGTGCGGAAGGTCCACTGGAAGTCCGAGCCGCTCCGGCGCACGCGCGCCCACCAGAGCAGCACGTTGGAGCGGTCCAGGGTTTCCAGGAGTAGCTGGTAGTCCGCGAGTTTTCCGGCATCGGAGGCCCCCTCCCCGGAGGCGTCGGCGGGCGGCGCGGGTCGGCCCCTGCGCACGGTCACCGCGGCCGCGACGGCCCAACCACCGAGCCCGAGGACGACGGCGGCCACGACCAGGAGAGGGGGGATTTCGTGAGGCATGGGGGGACCTCGCTGGATCCGGGCAAACTGCGGGGTGCAGCGGCGAGCCCGGACTCGCCGAGTCGATTCCCATTACCCCCAAAACGCAATGCCCATGCTCGGGGTCATTCCTCGCCCTCGAAATAATCGAGGGGCGCGGACCTAATCAAGGAGCGCCCGGGCGAAGTCACCTGCCACTTGCCGCTGTCGGGATAATGGCAGCTCTCGCCCAAGGGATTGTCGGCGACCACGATCAGCACGAGGTCGGCGGCGCTGTCGTTGACCAGCTGGTGGGGCGCCCCGGGGGGGAACAGGAAGGCGTCACCCTCCCCGATCGCCGTGGTGCCCCCGGCGTGCCGAACGCGCCCGCTTCCGGAGACCACCTGGTAATATTCCCACTGGGCGCTGTGCGAGTGGTAGGGGCAATGGGCCCTGCCCGGCGGCACCCGGCACAGCTCGACGTCAAAGGGATGCCTCTTCTGCAGGTCCGTCGACTCCGGCTCGCGCCCGAGCGCGATCGAGATGTTGCGGCTGGAGTTCGCAAACCGGCCCTTCGGGGAGGTCCAGGTCTCCTCGGCGATGTCCCTGATGTTGATCTTCTTCATGTAAAGACAGCGGCCGGGCCGCCCTTGGCGTGCCTAGCTATCGTCGTCGAGGTGGAACGCGTGCAGGATCCGGTGGAAGATGGGCGCCAGCACGACCCCCACGGCAGAGAGGAACACGACGCCGCTGAACAGCGCGTAGGCCGAGGCGAACAGCTTGGCCCGGGTGGTCGACATGGGGTCCACGGGACCCATGCCCGTCAGGATCATCGACGCGTTGAGTACCGAGTCGATCCAGGGGAGCCCGGCGACGCGGTGGTAGCCGGCAATCCCGACGCCGAGCGCGAGGGCGACGATGCCGGACGCCAGGCAGGCGGACCGAAGGAGCCTCCGGAAGAAATGGGGCCACGGGAGTAGCTGGTCGGTTTTGCGCTCGAACATGGGAGGGCGGAAGGGCGAGCCCGCCGCGACTGCATGGTGGCGGAAATTCCGGCTGCAACAAGACTTCCCTAGCCGCCGGTCCCGGACGGCCGCTCGGACCAGAGAAAGGCCCCGCAGAAAAGGAACGCGACAAAGGCGCCGAGCGCGCCCCATGGGGAAGATCGATCGGGCGCGCTGCGGGGAGCGACGGAGCCCTCTTCGACGACGCGCGAGGCGGTCGCCCGCCGCTCGGCCGACCGCACACCCGGCCAGGCCGAGGCGCGAGCCACCCAGAGGTCGAGCGCGGGCTCTCCGCCCACCGCCGCGGCCCGGTGCCAGCCCGCGGAGCGGGGCCAGAAGTCCCACCGGGCGCCCAGGGGCTGCGGCACTCCGGCGTCCAAAAGCGGATCCGCCCAAGAGGCGAAGGCGTCCCCCGCCAATCCAAGCCTTCCCGGAGGCCCGCCGGGGCCGGCCCAGAACAGATGCAGGGGCCGGTCGAC